>JBGSHH010000905.1:0-3159 GCA_041752355.1 Pirellulaceae bacterium
TGCGATCGTGGCGACAAAAGAGCGATGAGCCGGCGACTGAGGCATTGGCCCGCCTACAAGCGACGAAGTCGCAGGTCCGCGCTGCCCAGTCCGCGCCGAGTTCCGCCTGGCGGTTTGAGCCTGTCGCGGAAGCGGCGAGCGTTGCCCGCAAGGTTGCAGCAGAAAACACACCAACAAGCTCGCTTGCGCCTGACATCGACTACACTGCGCGCTTGAAAGCGGCCAAACAGCAAGCTGCTGGACGACGGCAGGAGGAAGGGAAGTAACTGCCGCGCGCAACGCCTGACAACGCTATCATTGCGCTATAGAATTCTAATGGGGTGCCCCCGTGAGGATTGAATATGGCGCACTTAAAGTACACCGAGCAAGAATTCCTCGACCGCGAGGTGCTTTCGCGCGAGAAGCACGAATTCTATCGCGGCGAAATCTTCGCCATGGCGGGTGCCTCGCCAGCGCATGTGCGAATCGGCAGCAACATTCTGGGTGAGTTGTACATCCAGCTGCGCGGCAAACCTTGCCAACCCAATTCCAGCGATGCCATGGTAAAGGTCCAAGCCACAGGCCTAATTACCTATCCGGATGTGAGCGTTGTTTGCCCGCCGGTGGAGCGCGAACGAGGACCGCTGGAAGTCTTGCTTAACCCGAAGATCTTATTTGAGGTGCTCTCGCCATCGACCGGGAATTACGACCGCAGTACGAAGTTTCGCCGCTATCAGCAGATTCCCTCCGTCGCCGAGATCGTGTTTGTGTCGCAGGACGTCCCCGCTATTGAGCACTATTTGCGTCAAGCGGATGGCACGTGGCAATACACACTCGCAGAAGGCCTGGAAGCGGAAGTAGTATTGCCTTCGATCGCTGGCAAACTTGCCTTGCGCCAAGTTTACGATCGCGTCGATTTCCCGCCACCGGCACCGTTGCCAGATCCCTTCGCGCCGCCGGATTTCACCAACCATACAGCAAACGAGCCGCCTCATCCTCGATGAAACGGCTCGTTGCTGGTTGTTTAGTTCTGCTTGGCGTCTTCTGCTCTAGCGGCTTACCAGCCGATGCGAATTCCGCCGCGCGAACCGCCAATAATGACGCCACCATTGCCGTAGCCGCCACCGTAGTAACCACCGTTGCCGTAGTATCCGGGATAGCCGTACCCGCGATAACCGTAGTTGTAGTTATTGTAGTACGGCGAGCGGTAATAGGTGTTGCTGCGATAGTAAGCGCGGGGTGCATTGTAACCCGGCGACACATACACTCGCGCATTGGAACGCGAATTGTAATAGCGACGCGGACGCGCCTCCGCTTCATTTGGCATCGCCAGACTGGCAACCACGCCACCCATCATCAATGCCGCAACTAACAACATGCGTTTCATGATCGGACTCCTTCTCTGTTTCTCTGTGAGATTCCTATGTTTAAGAACATGTTAGGCGGCACCTGCTAACGCGTTCGACTCGTTCATCTAATTGGGATGAGCTTAGTTGAATACTGACCCTCGAACCTCACACGGCAACCCCGCAAGTTACAAACTCGCGCACTAAAGCAATACATAGCAACGACTTGCGAAAATACCGCCCAAGTCGTCACAGGCGCGTCACTTGGCCGAATCGTGTCCTCTCGTCGTGTGGGACGGCGGCTGCGAGGGACTTGAAGTCGGTGGCCTATCCCGCAATTACACGCCTACCGAATCCTGATACGAATTCAGTTTCACGTCCGCCACATCGGCCACGTTCACCCATACATGTACGTGGGGCTTGCCGCGGAAGTACCACACGAAAGATGGGCCTTCGAGTCGCCAGTTGTCCCACACCTTGTCATCGCCCAAATCCCCTTCCTGATAAAACGCCAGATGGCAAGCATCGAGGCCGCCCTGCGTCTGCAAACACTTCACCACTTCGTCCTGGTCCGATTGGCGAAACGGTTCGAGCAACAATTTCAACACGCTCTGCAACTTCTCCCGTTGATCGCGCGCCATCTCCGTCACTGCCAGGCCATCGAACTTGCCTTGCTTACCGCGAAAGCCAACGAGTTCCTCCGAAGGCATCCCTTTGGTCACTAGCGCCTGCGTGCGCTGCTTGCCGTCGAACATCTCAAACAGCTTATTGGCTTCCAGCGCTTGGGGCCAAAACACATTGCTGGGGTGCGCGGGCTTCTCGAAGAGGTCTTCGCCTTCGTGCGCGTAAAGTATCGGCCCACCGAAAGCGACATGCTCGGCGCTATCGCCATCGCAGCGCAGCGTCATGTGGCGACTGGCCAACACGAATTCGAACTTGCCGCTCCCCGGTTCGCCAAACAGGGCGATCGATTGATTGACACCAAACCCGCCGACATCGTCCTTGAGCTGCTGATCGAATCGCGCATGCCACGCTTCGTTGGTCATGCCGCGAAAGATTTGCAGCATCAGGTCTTGCTGCTCGGCAGTGAAGAAGTTGCTCTTGATCGATGGCTTGGTAATCTTCCAATTGTTCTCTAGTCGCGTCCGCAACAGCCCACGCGTCTTATCGACATGATCCCAGGCGAAACAAACTTCCTTCCGCTGCTCGGGTTTGAGCGTGTCAAACAGCGTCTTCACCAGTGTCTCGGGCGGCTTACTCTCCGCCGCGAAAATGTTGCCGCTGGGCAAGCAGGTCGCCGCCAAGGTGAAAGCCCCCGCCTGTTGGAGAAAGTCACGTCGAGAGTTGCGAGACATGGGAAGACTCCTGGCAGGAACGTGGGAAGGTCATTGACGAACGCCTGATGCTACCGCTACGCCGCGCGAAAGTACACCAACCTGAAGTGCTAGCGAGGACGGAGTTATGGTCGGTTTGGCATAGCGTCGCGGAGATGTGGGGATGTGGAACCCATTGGAAACCCGTAGGACGGATATCCCCATCCGTCCCCGTGGGATTGCCGCGCGCGGGCATGTCGCGATCCATGGAACCCCCCGGGTCGATCGGCCGGTGGGGTCCAACGATCTCCGCGGCGCTGGGGGGGCGCAGGCATAACCCCATCCTCGCTGGCGCTTCGGGCTGGTTGGGATGGGCTGGTAACGAGAGTCAAAATTGAAAGACACCACTTGACAACTCTTAAGCACTTATGTATAATATCCAAATCACATACGCTCCTTTGCTAACGGAGGTTGAGCGATGAAAGTTCGGATTCCGCGGTCACCATCCCCTCACGACCAGG
>JBGSHH010000906.1:0-2794 GCA_041752355.1 Pirellulaceae bacterium
GGCACGCCGGAAGATTTCATGTACTTCGTCGATTATTGCCATCAACACAATATTGGCGTGATTCTCGACTGGGTGCCGGCTCACTTCCCCAAAGATGCCCACGGATTGCGGCAGTTCGATGGCACACCGCTGTACGAACATGCCGACCCGCGCCAAGGCGAACATCCCGACTGGGGAACGATGATCTTCAACTACGGCCGCAATGAAGTTCGCAACTTCTTGATTGCCAACGCCTTGTTCTGGTTCGACAAATATCACATCGATGGCCTCCGCGTCGATGCCGTGGCGTCGATGCTCTATCTCGATTACAGCCGCAAGGAAGGGGAGTGGGTTCCCAACGAATACGGCGGACGTGAGAACATCCCGGCTATCGATTTTCTTCGCGAATTCAATCGTCAGTCGCACGCTCGCTTCCCAGGCGTGTTGACGATCGCCGAAGAATCGACCGCCTGGGGTGGCGTGTCGCGGCCGACCGAAACTGGCGGTTTGGGTTTTAGTCTGAAGTGGAATATGGGGTGGATGAACGACACGTTGCGTTACATGCACGAAGATCCGATCAACCGCAAGTATCATCACGACGAACTCACTTTCAGTTTGATCTATGCCTTTACCGAGAATTTCTGCTTGCCGCTGTCGCACGATGAAGTAGTGCATGGTAAAGGCGCGCTGCTGGATCAAATGCCTGGTGACTTCTGGCAGAAGTTCGCCAACCTGCGACTTATGTATGGCTACATGTGGACCCATCCTGGCAAGAAGCTTCTCTACATGGGAAGTGAATTTGGCCAATGGAACGAATGGAATCACGACGCCGAATTGCAGTGGGACTTGTTGCAATGGGATACACACTCCGGCATCCAAAAGATGATGGCCGACTTGAACGCCATGTATCGCCGCGAGCCTTCGCTGCATCAGCTCGACTTCGATAGCGCAGGCTTCGAGTGGATCGATTGCCAAAGCCGCGATGATAGTGTGGTGGCTTACCTTCGCCGGGCCAAAGACCCCGATGATTTCACCGTCGCGGTACTCAACTTCACACCGGTCACGCGCGACGTGCATCGCGTCGGCGTGCCGGAGAGCGGTTGGTATCGCGAAATCTTCAATACCGATTCGCAGTACTACGGCGGCAGCAATGTGGGCAACTTCCCGGGCGTGATGGCCGACAAAGTGCCGCACCACGGCCGCCCCTACTCGCTCAGCATGAAACTTCCGCCACTGAGTGTGACGGTGTTCAAGCCAGAACGCGATTAAGTGATCGGAGACGTCATTTAAGGGCCCGCGATCCGCGCGGCCTTCGGGGGCAGGCGTCCCCCGCCTGCCAATTCTGTTCTGGTTTCGGTTTTACTAGAGCGCGACGCGATTCGATTTCGTGTCACCTTTTCTGTAACCACTGTCGCCAAAGTCACTTGCGACAGATGAAAAGTGAGACACCACATTTCCCGATCTAGTAAAACTCACTTTCTCGGCGCGTCGCTTCGGCTGGTGGCGACCCTTGGCAACTGACACTCCTCCGCGTGATCAGTAGTTTATCATGTCTGTGTCTGTTTGTCAATATGTATTGATAAAATAGCTCGCAAATGGCATGTGGTGTGCCGCCCCTCTCTTGCCATATCCCGCTCATCAGGCAAAGATTTAGCCCGCGTGTTGAGACGGCGCGCCGGCCAGTGAACCATGAGTTTTCAACCCAATGAGTCGCGTGCTAAGACCCCCGGCGCCGATTGAATTGCTTCCTGGCGAGCGATCGGTGTTTTTGGCTGGGACGATTGAGATGGGGCAGGCAGTGCCGTGGCAAGCCTTTTTTGAAGACGCCCTGCGCGATTTGCCGGTGGCCATCCTCCATCCACGACGCGATAGTTGGGATGCGAGCTGGCAGCAGTCGATCGATAGCCCCCAGTTTCGCGAACAGGTCGAATGGGAACTTGCGGGGCTGGAACGCGCGGATGTGGTGGCTATGTACTTCGCGCCCGACTCCAAGTCTCCCATCACGTTGCTGGAACTCGGATTGGTCGCACCGAGCAGACGACTCGTTGTCTGTTGCGCCGCCGGCTTCTGGCGGCGGGGCAATATCGAAGTGGTTTGCGCTCGCTACGGCGTAACCCTCCTTAGCAATATCGCGCAACTGGTGGCTGAGGCGCGGGGTCGTTTCGGCTAGAATCCTGGGGTGTACTTGAGACCGTCGTGATCCGTGTGAGCTTCGTTCATGGACTCTCTCCTCGCCGCGATCTTGGCGGATGACCTCGCGCTGGTGAACAAGCTTCTGGTGAAAGAACCCGGACTGGCGTTGCAGGGCGTCGAAATGGCCACGTTATATGACACGGCGATTTTTCACTGGCTGTACGTCGGCGATACAGCGCTGCATTTGGCGGCGGCTGGCTATCGTGTGAAAACCGCGCAGCAATTGCTCGCCGCAGGCGCGAATCCCAATAGTGCGGCGAATCATCGTCGCGGCACGCCGCTACATTATGCGGCCGATGGCTACATCATTGGTCCGGCCTGGAATGCGATCGATCAAGTCGCGATGCTTCGCTGCCTGATCGAAGCCGGAGCCGCTATCGATTTCCAGGACACGAATGGCGCAACGCCCTTGCACCGCGCCGTTCGCACGCGCTGTGCCGCGGCCGTCCGTTGCCTGTTGGATTCAGGCTGTGATCCCATGATCAAGAACAAGCCCGGCTCGACGCCCTTTCATTTGGCCGTGCAGAATACTGGTCGCGGCGGCAGCGGCAGCGCGGCAGCCCTCGCCGCGCAGCGCGCGATCATCAACGAGTTTCGCGCACGGGATATCAGCACTGCCACG
>JBGSHH010000907.1:0-8637 GCA_041752355.1 Pirellulaceae bacterium
CAACCAAATCGAGCTACGGTCAGGCGCAGTATCTGACGCTGACGGCCAAGCTGTGTGACGCGGAGTTCGCTGCGGCGCAACGCATGGCGGTAGCGCTCCACAAGTGGCAAGCGAAAGCCGCAGCGCCGGTGCAGGAAGAAGAGATCGTTGAGCAGCACAGCGAAGTCACGACCCCCTGTGCGCGCGATGAGGAGATCATCGCGGAAGCCGAAGAGATCATGGCTGAGGTGCTGCCGCTAACTGCTGACACGCTGGAGAGTTGCGACGAGACATTCAACGCGTTGATGGATCGTTCGCTGCTGAAATCTTCTGTGCAAACCCCTGTGCGCGCCGAGTTGGAAGCCCGTTTTCGCAAGCGTCACAAACGCAAAGAACGCCATCGTTCCGCGTGATGCCGCTGGATGTTGATTTTTGAGCGTTACTCGCTGGTCTCGCCCTCCCCCTTGGCGATGTTAGGCGAGTATCCATGGGCTGGGAAGTCAATCGACATCACGCGGAGCGTGATGAGTACTATGCGCTGCGGGTTAGTATCTTGTTAGCGGCGGAGCATCTTTACGGCTTCGCGCAGGGCGTTCGCGAAGAGATCGACCTCGTCCAGCGTGTTGTAAAGATAGAAGCTGGCGCGGGCGCTAGCGGCGATGCCCAGTCGAGCGTGCAGCGGCATGGTGCAGTGATGACCGGCGCGAATGGCGACCCCTTGTTGATCGACCAATTCCGCCAGATCCATCGCCGCTAAGCCATCGATGACGAAACTCAAAATGCCACCGCGACGTGCGGGACGGGGGCCCAAAATGCGCAGGCCGGGAATCTTGCAAATGAGCGTCTCCGCCTGCTCGTTCAACAGCACTTGATGGGCGTGGATTTTATCCAAGCCGATGTTTTGCAAATAGCTCAGCGCAGCGCCTAGCGCGATCGCCGGCGCGATCGGCGGCGTACCGGCTTCAAACTTGGCAGGCAAGAGCGCAGGCGTAAAGCCTGTGGTCGTGACGGTGCGAATCATGCTGCCGCCACCAAGAAACGGCGGCATCGCGTCGAGCAGTTGTTCCTTGCCGTACAAGATGCCGATGCCAGAGGGACCGACAGCCTTGTGGCCGCTAAAGGCGAGAAAATCGGCATTGATCGCTTGCACATCGGTGGGTAGATGCGGCGCGCTTTGCGCGGCGTCCACGAACAGCAACGCCCCCGCGGCATGTGCCAGACGGCTGATTTCCACGAGCGGTGTTTGAATGCCCAGTACATTGGAAACGGCCGTTACTGCCACCAGCTTCGTACGGGGCGAAAGCAACTTCGCGAACTCGTCCATCAGCAATTCGCCTTGGTCGTCGATCGGTGCGAACTTAATCACGCAGCCCGTCCGCTCAGTCAGTTGCTGCCAGGGTACGAGATTGGAATGGTGCTCCAAAATAGTCAGCAGGATTTCATCCCCGGCGCGCAGGTTAGCGTCCCCCCAGGAACGAGCCACTAAATTGACGCCGGCGGTTGTGCCGCTGGTGAAGATGATTTCGTTGGTAGACTTCGCGTTGACGAACTGCCGGGCGATCTCGCGGGCGTCCTCGTAGCGTTCGCCTGCTTGCACCGCCAGGTAGTGGCCACTGCGATGCACGTTGGCATAGGCATGTTCGTAAACGTCCACCAAGGCCTGGATGACTTGCCTTGGTCGCTGGGCACTGGCGGCGCTATCGAGATAGATGAGCGGCTTCTTGCCGTGAATTTTGGTGGCCAGAATCGGAAAATCCGCCCGGATCGCTGTCACATCAAGCTGTTGATCGGTCGCTACATTCATGATTACTCCTCTGATTGCAGTGTAGGAGCGTGGGTTGGCAGGAACAAGGTAGGAGCGAAATGGCGCCCAACCCTGCCTCGCCTGCCCTTTCTTGGCAGCCTTAGTGGCTTTCCCGTCTTACCATGAAATGCAGGCTTGGTGGATCGATTGCCAGACGATTGAGGGCCTTGTGATCGACCAGGAGAAGGCAAACCCCAGGCTGGACATCAGGTCCACGACGAACCTTTCTTGTGGAAGTGGCCCAAACGCCGTATGTTAGCGGGGACTTAGCACAAGCAGGAAGTCATTCAGGAGACCGTCGGATGCATTTAGGAAATGGAGCCTTAACGCTGGAGTGCGCGGCACTCGCAGCTGGTGTGGCGGCGGCAGGCCTGACCACGGCGGTTTGGTCGGCGCGTAAAACGACGACGTCGCAAAGCTGGCTTGCAGCCGGAATGTTGGGGGGGCTGATCTTTGCGGCACAGATGGTGAACGTGCCACTACTTCCCTACTCCAGCGGGCATTTCGTCGGCGGTGTCTTGCTGGCCGTCTTGCTGCGACCCGGCCTCGGCGCATTGACCATGGCGATCGTGCTCGCGTTGCAAGCCATGCTCTTGGGCGACGGGGGCGTGCTCGCGCTGGGAGCGAACATCATCAACATGGCGTTGCTGCCAGCAGGCATCGTGGCGGTCGGACAGCATTTTTGGAAAGAGAACGGTTCCGCTTCCCTCTTGGCGGCGCGGCATGGCATCGAAGCGGCGTTGGCGATTGTATTGGCGGCTATGCTGCTGACGGTGGAAGTCGCTCTGTTTCGCGGCCAAGCGGCGGAATTATCCCCCTTCGCTGGCGAGTTACTGTGGGCGCACGTTGTGATCGGATTGGCCGAAGGTGCGATCACAGGCGGATTGATTTATGCCTGGCTACGAAGCCGCTCAAGCGAAACGATCTCCCTCACGCGTTGGCAATTGGGCACGGGGTTGGGTTTGGCGACATTCCTGGTTGGGGTTGGCCTGCCATGGGCGAGCCAACTTCCCGATGGCTACGAAGCGGCTGCCCAGCGAAGCGGTTGGGAGCGACTGTTATCCGAATCGAGCCACAGCGTGGCCCTTTGGCAGCAAAACATCGTGGACGCAATTGGCGGGTTATTGCCGGTTGAGACCGTTCTGGCGATTTTAGCGACCTTGTTAGTTGCCCTATGCTGCGGCGTGGCGGGTTGGATGTGTCGTAATAGTCGGACGATTCCGCAGGGTTAAGGTTAAGCTGGGCCGGTGCGAATCGCTTGTAAAGGCTCGCAAATCAACGTATCGTGATACAAAGGGCAACGCTCTCCGGAACGAGTTTTGCTCGATCAATTCGCCAGTTAGCGTTTTGCCCGGGGGGCAAAGGAGCATCGGTATGTCGTTTCGTAAGCATCGAGACAGCGGCTTTACGCTGGTGGAATTGTTGGTGGTGATCGCCATTATCGCCGTCTTGATTGCGATTCTACTACCAGCGATCAATGCGGCCCGTGAAGCGGCCCGGCGCAACGAATGCCTGAGCAATATCCGTCAGATGGCGCTGGCGATGAATGTGTTCGAGAATGCCAATCAAGCATTTCCGCCCGGCGTACCGAACTGCTCTTCCAATCAAACCGTGAGCACGCCAGGCGATGGCGCGAATTGCCAAGGCCCCAATGGCATCGTGGCGGTTCTCGATCGCATGGAAGAAAAGAAGAAAGGGGATTGGGTCATCGGTTGCCTCGACAAGGCCTACAACATCTGCGCCGATTGTCCCAACAAGCAGGAGTTTGGCTATATCGGCTCCGATACGCCGACGCCTTTCATCTGTCCCAGTCAAGGACGGGTGGAACCGCAATACAATTTGAACAAGTATGGCCTGTCGAATATCTCGCGCGGCAATTACGCGATGTGCTTTGGCGCGCAGTACTACATCAACGGCACCAACACCTCGAACAATGGCATGTTTGAAGTGGTCCGACTCGACCAAACCTTCAGTTCGCAATCGCCTCAGGCGCTCGGCAAATGGAAGCAAGGAAGCAACAAGGGGACTTCCATCGCCGCTTGCATCGACGGCACCAGTAAGACGGTGTTGCTAGCGGAAGTGCTGGCCGCACGCAGCGCGACGGATGGGCGTGGCGCCTGGTTCTGGAACGGCATGGGTGGCTCGAGCTTCACGGCTTTCTATGCTCCCAATCCCATTGCCGCCAATCCGGATGTCATCAATATCTGCGACAACAGCGTCACGGCCACCGAACTCAATCTCGCTTGCACCGAGCAGAAAACGAGCGGACAAGTTTATGCTTCCGCGCGCAGCAAGCATCGTGGTGGCGTGAATGTCGCGATGACCGATGGCTCGACGCACTGGGTCGCAGACACCATCGAGTTGCCGATCTGGCAAGCTCTCACCACGCGTGCGGGTCCACCTTCGGAACCAGACGCATCGATCAAGGATTGATAGCGCTGATTCGTAGATGAATGTTTGCTGTCAGAGATACTGTCGCTAGCGATGGCAAGACTATCGTTGACTTCAATTTCCTCTTTACGCAAACTGCCACATTGATATACTCCGCGCGACTCGGCAACTCCGTCAGGTTTTTGCTGCGCTTTCGCGCCTCAGTTGCCGATTCGTGTTCAAGGAGGAACACGCCATGCGGTACATCGTTAGTAGGGATAACATTTCAGGCGCTTCGCGCAAACTGGGGTATGCAGCTCTGGGTTTGAGCTGCGTGCTAGCCGGTTCAGGCGCGCTCGCGTGGCAAAATAGTAATACAAAGTTACGAACAGCGCGCATCGAAGAAGCGGCCCCGGCGACGATGATCAATCGCGCCGAGGATCAGCCGGCGACAGAAGTCGAAGTCGTCGCGCCGGCTAAGCCCGTCGTGGTTTCTTCGCCTGCCGCCAAGACCGTTAGCGCCAGTCCCGCCACCGATGCGCTGCCCCCGATCATCAACGCGCCTTCGGCAACGCCGTATCGCGCTGGCTACGCTCCGGCGACAACTTCGCCAACGACTGCTGCGACAACAACCGTTACGACAGCCACGCCTGCGACATCCACCGCCAGGAAGCTGGCCACCGCGAAGGCGTCCGCTCCGTCAGGGGCGCGCACGGCGAGCAAAGAGAAGAGCAAGTCCTTCTTCCCGTTCACCTTGCCGGGCTTTGGTGGCTCAACTGCCAAGCCAGAGGACAACGATTCCAACTCCGCACCCGCTCGTCGGTTTCGCGCGTCGGCGTCGGCGAAAGCGCTCGGCAATTCGTCGCGCGTGAGTCGTCCTGTAAGTGAACCAAATGCGGATGAGGGTCCGGTCGCCATCGTCGCCGATAAGGCACAACCAACGGGACAACCGACACCTGCGCGCCGCGCAGCAGACATGGCGGATAGCAGCGGCGAATCGATCGAACGCGTGGTCGTCAAGCCACAACCGGTGGCGAAACCGCAGCCAATCGTGAAACCGGTTGACGAACCGGTCGCGGTGAAGGTCGCTACCGCCCCGGTGCAACCGACGCGGATTGTCGTAACCACGCCGCGCCCCAAAGTCACTCGTCCGCAACTGACGAAGATTGCCAGTGCGTTGGCGCCCTTGGCCTACACACCCATTAAGGATGTACGTCCCGCTGGCTTTCAAGAGGTCACGCCGGGTCAAAGCAAACTCACGGAGATATCGCAACACTTAGGCGAACCCATCTCGACGGAGCATCAAGGCACGACGACCGTCATGACCTATGAACTGGGTCCGTTCCCCAAGGTGGAAGTGATTCTCGTTGGCGATGTGGTGGACTCAGTGGTGATTCATCTCGCCGAGGCGGCTGACGAAGCGGACGTGCTCACGGAACTTGGTTTGAGTGAGTTCCAAACCGTGGAAGTAACTGACTCCGCGGGCGCGGTACTGGGTGTCGCCGTGCCGGAGCGCGGCGTGGCATTGAGTTTCCAAGATGATGGCCAAGATCGCCAAGTTAGCGAAGTCGTGTTAGCCACGATTACCGCCGAACCATTCCTCTTGCGCGCCGCGTCGGAGTCAGAAAACCGCTACGGCCAAATGCTGGCCGATGTCGAATTCGCCTTGGGACTCGATCCCAAGAATGCCGAGGCTCATGCGATTCGCGCTCGCATCCTGACCGCGGTCGGTCGCGCCAGTGAGGCCCGACTCGCGGTGGAACAAGCGATCAAACTCGATGCAGGCTCCGCCGATTATCGGTTGCTGTACGCGGATCTTTTGGCGGCAACCGGCGACTACAACAACGCTTTAAAGATGGTGGAAACGATCGCCACGACGCCGAGCGTGCCGCCGGAATACACCGCGCAAGCCGAACTTCAATGGGGTCAGCTCTTGGCCGATGGTCCCCAGCATGACTATCCCGCTGCCGTCGAGCATCTCACCAAGGCGATCAAACTGGCGACGCCGCTCGCACAAAGCGAAAGCGCGAGCATTCGTCGGGCATCGCTCCGCACCTTGCTCGATGCGAATCTCGCTGTGGGCTGCGCTGTGGCAACCGGCAACTACAAGCGCAAGCAGGAAGTCGTCCCTAAATGGCTCCACAAAGCCGATGCCATCGCACTCTTGGCCATTCAAGATGGTGCCGATCCGTACTTGCAACTCTACGTGCCGGCTAAGAAGCTCGCCGCCTACATGTTGATGGAAGAACCACTCGACCCGACAAGCGCGGTGGATGCGGCGCTTTCGGCTGGCCAAGAATTGATTGGCGACGCCACCGATCCACTCTATCAGCAACAGTTGGAATGGGAACTTGGCACAGCGCTATTGGCGGCGGTGCAGATCGAACACACTCGCGGCAAATTCGACCTGGCGATTCAGTACGCGAACAACGCCTTGGTGCTGCTCAGCGATAATGCCGAGCATCGTGAGCCCACCGCCGAACGCGATTACTTGCTGGGGCAGATGTTCTTCGCCACCGGCGCTATCTATGCAATCGGCATGGAAGATCATGCCGAAGCGGTCCACTATTATTTGCAGGCGCAGCCGCTATTGGCCAAAGGCTTGCCGATCGAATGCCAGAACGATGCCGCCCGTCATGGCGAGCGTTTTGTGAGCATGGGTGTATCCTACTGGCAAAACGGCAATAAGGATCAAGCCATCGAACTCACGCTCGGCGGCGTGGAACTATTGAACAAAGCCATCGCCAACAAGCAGGCCGACCATCAAGCGCTGGCCGTGCCGTACAACAACCTCGCCGCCATGTATCGCCAACTTGGTAATGCCAACGAAGCGACGAAGTATATGGAACTGGCAAAACGACTGGAACCCAATGCAGCGGTAAAGCGGTAAGCAACTTCGTTCAGAGCTACTTCTTCGCTTCCACGCCCAGGTCTTTCAGCTTGGCGGCGACATCGCCGGCATGGGTCTCGGTCTTCACTGCTTTGTCGATGAACAACAGTTTGCCATCTTTGCCAATGAAGAAGGTCACGCGCGCAGCGGCGTTACGTTCCGCATTGTAGATGCCATACGCCTTGGCGGTGGCACCGGTGGGATCGCTGAGAATGGGATAGTCGGCGCCGACTGACTCGGCGAACTTCTTGTTCTTCTCGGCATCGTCAGTGCTGGCGGTGAAGTACACCACGTTGAAGGCTTTGATTTTCGCGCCATCCTGGGCGAACGACTTGCACTCCTTCGTGCAACCACCAGTGAACGCCCTCGGATACCAGGCGATGACGACGGCTTGCTTATCTTTGAAATCCGAAAGCTTGTACTTCTTGCCATCGCTACCTTGCAGTTCAAAGTCCGGCGCGGCATCGCCAACTTGGAGACCTTCTTCGGCGGCGGACAGGATCGAGCCAGTAAGCAGGAGAGAAAACACAGCGAGTGTGGCGAGGGATTTCATGAGGTGAAACTCCAATTGGGTAGGAAGTTGCGAAACACAGGCAGACGGTTAAGTGTAACGCCAAGGCGAGGCGTCACTCAAGCCAATTTCTAGCCGCCCAGCACCGCCATCAAGACAAACACGCCGATGCCCAGCGCCAGCGTCACCCCAAAATAAATCGCGATGGCCGTGTCGTTCGATTTGCCTGATTTGCCGTTGTACGCGACCTTGCACTGTTTGCACTTCACATGGGTGAACAACGCCGGTCCGAGCACGCCGCCCCACCAGGTGAAGCCGACCTTATCCGCAAACGTGCAACCACAGCGAGGGCAAGGAGCATACTGCGGACCCGCGTAGTGCCCTGACTGTCCGATGACCGGTGGCGTCTCGATCGTGCGCGGCGGGGCATAAGGATTCTCCGGATCGCTGGCGGACGACATACGCGTTTCTCCCAGGAACTGCTTTGTTTGGTGACGTCGATTTAGCCTACCGACTACACGGCAAAGATGCAAACTTCCGCAGCGGAGATGATTCGCAAAAGATCGCGGAGAAGGTACACTAAGAGTATCCAACAAGCCGTTCCTGTTTTCTACTCGCCTTGCGGAACGTGACCATGTCGACCGTGCTAAAGCAGACTTATACGCTGGCTGAATACAACGCCTTGGAACAGGCGACCGGCCAGCGGCATGAGTTTTATCGGAATGAAGTCTTCGCCATGGCGGGAGGTACGGGCGTCCACAACGACATCGCCGTTAATGTGACCACGCTCCTGCGTCGGCTTTTGCGCGGGAAGAAGTGTCGCCCCAACGCCTTGGATATGCGTCTTAAGATTCAGGCGACTGGCTTATACACCTATCCCGATGTGATGATCACTTGCGATCCCATCGAGCGAGTCACGGAATTGGGAATCGAATCACAACTCAACCCCCGCGTCATCTTTGAAGTACTTTCCAAATCCACGGAAGCCTATGATCGTGGTGAAAAGTTCTACCAGTATCAAACCATTCCCTCGATGGAAGCCTATGTCTTGATCTCGCAAAGCGAAGCGCGTGTCGATCTGTT
>JBGSHH010000908.1:0-2344 GCA_041752355.1 Pirellulaceae bacterium
AGGTACTGGCAAAAGGGGCCATCCAAATTCTAATCGCAATTTGGGCGAATGAGGAAAGGGGCGAGGCGGGGGACGGGCTGGAGTTGCTTTATGAAAAGGGGGAAAGGACACGCATAATAGCACTACGCCGAATACCAGAGAGACGAGGTCGTTACGACGGGTCGTTCATGCCATGTAGAACCACCCTACAACGGCTTCCCCGGCCAACCGGTCACTTCCTCTTCATTGGATAGCTGGTAGTAGGCTTGCACGAATTCCGGCGAGACGTTGCGGAGGGTGAGGGTGTCCCAGGTGAGCTCGATGCAGTGCACATCGCGATAGAATGACACGCTGCGGACCATCAGAGCCAGTGTCATGAGCAACAATCCCAGCCAGGCAACCCAAACAAAACTTGCCAGCGCCGCCAGCAACAATCCGCCTGACAACAGCAGCCACCATCCGGTGCGAGGGCGAGAGCCCGGCCGCAGCGGCAGTTTCGCGCTCCCACAACCACTGCCCACGAAGAACGTGAAAGGGGTCGGACCGAGGAAGCGCATGCGTCGCTGCGATGTAGCGGGAAGTCCGCTATAGACGCAGACGGCCGGAAGCTCCCCTTGTTGCGCGGCCCGGCGATCGAGCGTGATTTCGGCCATGAAGTGGAGTTCGCGGGAGAGGTAAAGAGTGTCTCCCTGGATTGTAAGCCGGGAGGATTCGGCGTGGGACACGGTTTCGCCGCACCAGAGCGAAACTTTTTGGCTGCGACGTCGTTTAACTGTTACACTCAACTTTTCCCCACCCCTGGTTGCTGACGGAGCAAACGCATGAGCTGAACCATGTTGGCTGGCCCAACGATCGCCCGGGCGGGTGATAATGGTCTTGGAAATTCTCTCGTTGCGCGGCGTCCTCTGGTTTAACTAGTGGATGTTCGTCGCTTGTTGGCTTACTCAAGCAACCGTCGCACAAGTGCCTTGTGCGCGGTTCCTCACCATTGCCCCTTGGGAGCTCTAGAACATGACACGTTTTCTATCGATGTTCGCCTTCATCGCGTTACTCGCAGGCCCTGTGCTGGCTCAAGAAGCGGAAAAACCTGCTGCCGCTCAACCATCCCCAGGCATTCCCGCCATTGTGGAAGTCGAGGTTTTGCTGGCGGAATGGACGGTCGCCGACAACGAAAAGTCCGACCTCAGCGGCGACGCCCAAGACGTTGCCCAGCGCATCGCCGCCTTGGAAGAGCGAGGCAAACTCACTGTCTCGCAACGTATGCGTATCACGACCGTAAGTGACAACGAATCGATGGTGCAGGTGGGCGAACAGCGGCCGCGAGTCGTCGGCGTATCAGCGGGAGGTTGGGGAGGCCGTGGCGGCGCTGCTGGTGCCGCTGGCGCTGGTGGTGGAGCGGGTCTGGTTTCCAGTATCAACTATCACAATGTCGGAACGCTGCTCCGCGTGAAGCCTTCGGTGCGGGCGGAGAATACGATCCTGATGGAAGTTACCCTGGAACGTACCGACGTCGCGACCCATCCCAACTCGCCGGTTCTGGCCGAACCACCGATGGGGGAGAAGATTCGCGCCGAAAGCACGACCACGATCCAATTGCAATCCACGCTGCGTCTGGTCCCCGATAAAACCGTTGTTCTCGCGGGCCACGCCGCCAACAATGAGCGGCAAATCGTGCTGGTGACAGCGAAGATCACGAAGTAGTGGGTGGTACGCGATCATGCCAGCGCGCGACGCCGCTTCAGTCGCGTCGCGCCATAACCACCTGCCGCCAATAGCGACCAAACCAAGAGGCTGGCTGGCTCCGGCGTTGAAACGGCGGTGACCGTCGGCAATGCATTAGCGCCGATGTTCCCAAATTCCACCCGTAAGCTCGACGGGTTCCCCGTCGCCTGCGGATAGTTCAGCACGTCAAACGCCAGCGTGTTCATGCCTGCAAGGAAGTAGCTGTCGGTATCGACGACAAACCAATCCGAGAAGCTCCGGTAGCCATCGTGCGAGAGATTGAGCAGGTGGCCATTGAGCATCACTTGACTGGCCAAATTATCGGCCGACATGCGGAAGCTGAAATGCGCGGAATTGGGATCGAGCCCGGTCAGATCGAACGTCGTTTGGTATCGGTAGGGACTATCGCTACTGTGCCAGTCGGCGTAGCTGTTCAGCGGCTGAATCCAGCTGCTGTCGGTGGTATTCGCCATCCAATAGCCGTTGTACGGAAAGCCGGGGGAGTTCGTCGAGAGAAAGGCGGGCTGATTCGCACCATAGGGGCTACTTGCAATCGACCACGACTGATCGATTCCCCCGACGACCTGGGTGCCTGTGTTGTTAAGAATGAAAGTATCCGCCTGCACTGTGCCAGCGAGGAGGA
>JBGSHH010000909.1:0-28202 GCA_041752355.1 Pirellulaceae bacterium
CCGCCCAATGATACTGGCATGCGGCTCATGCTTACGCTCAACGGCGTGCAATACGCGTGGCTTTCGCTCTCCCTCGTGTCCGCCCGATTGGCGGGTTTTCGCCTTGTCGCCAAATCGGCCACATAGATTGTTCGAACAAGTGTCGTCTTGACATCTGTTAGACTGCCCCCTACCATGTTCATGGTGCGAGAGGGGGGTGTCTCCCGCACCATATCAACGCACGTCATTACTAACAACGGCTTGACGCCGGAGGATAGCATGGTCGCCAACACATCGCCGGAAGTCATTGTGATTGGAGGCGGCCCGGCAGGAGCTACCGCCGCCACGCTTCTCGCCCAACAAGGGCATCGCGTGATGTTGCTGGAACGCGACCATTTCCCGCGATTTCACATCGGCGAATCGATGATCCCAGAAACATACTGGGTACTTGAACGACTGAAGATGCTTCCCAAGATGCGCGGAAGCCATTTCGTTAAGAAATACAGTGTGCAGTTCATTACCGAAGCCGGCAAACTCTCAGAACCGTTCTATTTTTGGGATCACAAGCCACACGAGTGTTCGCAAACGTGGCAAGTATTGCGAAGCGAATTCGATCAACTAATGATCGACAACGCCCGCGAACAGGGTGTGGAAGTGCATGAGGGGATCCGCGTGGCGGATGTCTTGTTTGAAGGCTCGCATGCGGTCGGTGTAGTGACCCAAGGGAGCGACGGTCAACAACGCACGATCCACGCCGATGTGATTGTTGACGCCAGCGGGCAGCAATCGGTACTGATGGATCGCCTCAAACTGCGAAAATGGGATGACCAACTGAAAAAAGCCGCCATTTGGACGTATTTTGAAGGGGCGCACCGCGATGCAGGCAAGGACGAAGGAGCCACGCTTGTTTGCCAGACCGAAGGAAAGACGGGATGGTTTTGGTACATACCGCTGCATGACAATCGCGTGAGTGTCGGCGTCGTGGCCGATTTCGACTACCTATTTAAAGACCGATCCACCAAGGATCACGAGCAGCTTTTCTTTGAAGAAGTTGCCCGTTGTCCGGGCGTGCGTGATCGCGTCGCGATGGGTAAGACCTGTGCGCCGATTCGCGTCGCCAAGGAATATTCCTATAAAGCCCAGCAATGTGCTGGCGAAGGCTGGGTGCTCATCGGTGATGCCTATAGTTTTCTCGATCCGCTCTATTCTTCCGGTGTTCTGCTAGCCCTTAAGTCGGGGCAACTCGCCGCCGATGCTATCAGCGAAGGCTTAAAAAAGAACGATACTTCCGCGGCGCAGCTCGGCGTTTGGCAAACAGAGTATGACAAAGGCATGAACCGCATGCGTCGCCTGGTGATCGAGTTCTACGAAGGCTTTAGCTTTGGTCGCTTCGTTAAGAAGTACCCGCACAAAAAAGGTGATATCACCGACATGCTCATCGGCGACCTCTTCAAAGATAGCCTTGATGAACTCTTCGTCCTTATTGACGGCATGAAACAAGAAACTGCCAACATGTAGGCGGCGGGATCAGGTCAATCTTCCAGCGGGGGAATGACGTAGCCTGTACCGTGGCTATTGTCGGGGATGATCCCCGGCAGTTCCAGAAAGAACTTGCTGCCGACGTTGGGCACGCTTTCGATCCGGATATCGCCGCCGTGCTCGCGCAAAATCTTTTGGCTCACTGGCAAACCTAGCCCCGTGCCGCGCGCTCCCTTGCGCGATTCAAACACGTTGAAGATCTTCTTAATATCCTCCGCGGAGATTCCCTCACCATTGTCCGCGACGGCGATGCGGAGTTGTTGCGTTTGGGGATTGTACGCCGTCGAGACAATCACTTCCGCGACATCGCGTTTCTCGCACGCATCAATAGCATTGGTGACGACGTTGAGAATCGCGCGATGCAGCGCGTCGGGATCGAGCATCAACTCCGGAATGTCAATCTGCGGTTGATAGGCGAGTTTTACACCGGCATCGCGCGCGCGGGCCTGCATTAATTCCACCACGTCATTGACGGTCTCATTCAGCATGGCCGGCACCATTTCCGGCTTGCGTTCTTTGCTGAACGTGAGCATGTCCATCACCAGGTTGGAGATCTTCTCCTGGTTCTTGTCGACAATGCCCCAACCTTTGCGCACGACATTGAAGTCGCTCGCCTTGAGTCCTTCATCGATCAAATAACTGCCGCCGCGTATTCCTTGCAGGATATTCTTTACGTGATGCGACAGCGTGGCGATGGTTTGCCCCATTGCCGCTAGTCGTTCCGCTTGCACCATGGCGGAGTAATAGGAAGTGTCCTCGACCGCCAGCGCCGCTTGATGCCCAATCGCCACCATCAACTTTAGGTGTTCTTCGCTGAACTTGTTGGCGTGCCGCGTGGCGAGCATCTTGCCGGGCGGCGTGTAAGTGTCGATGTACACGATGCCGACGATGCCATAGCGTCCTTGCATCGGCACGCAAATCGCCTCGCGCACGCCCATCTTCACAATGCTGCCCGATGGATCAAAGCGTTGGTCATCGGTGGCGTCGCTGGTCAGTACACCTTCCTTGTTTTGCATCACATAGTCGAGGATGGTGCGACTGATGAGCATTTTGTCGTCGGTCTCGCGCAGGCCTTTGCGATTGCGGCGCACGGTGGGCGTTAGTTCTTCCGACTCGCGATCGACGAGCATTACGCAACCACGATCTGCTTCGACCCATTCAAAGATCAATTCCATGATCCGGTCGAGCAGTTGTTCGATATCGAGCGTATGGCTCACCGCCAGCGCGGTACGATACATGATTTGCAGGTTGCTCTTGGCGCGGGCGAGCCAAGGGCTTTCGCCTGCAATCTCGCCGGGGCCAAGAATTTGACTTCCTTCTTCTTGGCTTACGGTGCGAATGATGCGCGAACCGGTATCACGCTGTTGGGTGCCGTGCGAGAAATGCTGCCCAACGATATCCACGGCGTCCATCACATTGGACCCGCCGGAGGGCTGGTCATCCGTGAACAAAAGCAATGAACGACCAAATTGCACGCGGTCGCCGCTCTTGAGGACGTGCCGCTGCACACGGTCGCTATTCACGTAGGTGCCGTTGGAACTCCCCAGATCAGTCAGAAAGAACTGACCAGTATCCGTCTCACGGCGAAACTCGGCATGGCGGCGAGAAACTTCCGTATCGTGCAACTGAATGCCGTTGGTCGAGTCGCGACCTACGCTTAGCATGGCGTCGATCAAATCGAAACGCTTGCCTTGATCGCGGCCTTGGATGACAAACAACGAAGCCACGTCGTCGCCCTTGAACCCTTCGTCGGCTCGCTCCGCGCGAGACGCAAACGCTGGATACCCCAAAGAGGCCCACGATGGTTGAACTGTCGCGCGCGGCGGACTCTTGGCGGAGCAAGAGCGAGACTAGTTACGACGCCTTCGCCAACACGCTGGACGCTAATTCGTCGATTGTACGAACCAGCGGAGCATAATGGTAGGGCTTGGCCACCACGCGATGTCGCGCGTCGGAAGAACCGTTAAATCTTGCCTGACCGATCACCACCAGCGAAGCGTTGTTGCGCCGCGAGGCATCGTCGTAGCTCGCTTGCAGATCGGCGTCACCGGTCGTTCTGGCTTCGGCATCGAGGACGATCACGTCGGGGTGGAATTCGTCGGCTTTTTGTAAGCCATCCGAGGCGTCGTCCGCCTCAATGATGTTCCAGCCGCGCAGTTCCAGCACGGCTTTAAGCACTTCGCGTGAGTCTCGCGAATCGTCCACAATCAACACACTGCGTTGGGGGGACTGTGGTGGATAGCGATTCATAACACACCTCCTTGTGTGCTTTTGACATACGAGACGACGCAACCGGGGCGGCAGAATACTGGGACTAGGGCGGCGTGTCAAAAGGAAAATCCGAGCTAGCAATTGGCCGCCGCATGATTGACTCCCACACTTGGGTCGGAAACAATCGATACAGTCGCCGATAGGTTTTCATTCCTACCCATACTAACCCTGCCCTGTCCGCCGCGCTGCCACGAGTGCTAGCGTCTATTCCCCAATTCAAGGTTGGCTTATGTTGCGTTTACGCTTGTCGTTGTTCACTGC
Organism: Pirellulaceae bacterium; assembly: GCA_041752355.1. Classification (GTDB taxonomy): domain Bacteria; phylum Planctomycetota; class Planctomycetia; order Pirellulales; family Pirellulaceae; genus JAEZGD01. The sequence continues at coordinate 4,051 of JBGSHH010000909.1, forward strand.
CATTGTTACGACGCTGGTCGGCGTCGGTTCGCTCCGCGCGGAAGATGCGTCGGCGGTCGATGCGCGATTGACCGAAAGCGCTAAAATTCTCGCTTCGGAAGAGTTTGAGGGTCGCGGTGTTGGCACCGATGGGCTCAACAAAGCCGCCGACTACCTCGCCAAGCAATTCGCTGATCTGGGACTAAAGACTGAACTCTACGACGGCAGCCCGTTTCAAAAATTCACCCTAAGCACAGAAAGCGTCCTTGGCCCTGCGGAGAAGAATACGCTCGAACTCGTCGGACCACCAGTGGAAGGCGGTACCGAACCGCGCGCTTGGAAGCTGGAACTCGGTAAGGATTACAACCCACTGGCCGCAGGCGGATCGGCCAGGTTCGACGCGCCACTGGTTTTCGCGGGCTATGGCATCACCGCCAAACTGGCAGCGCATGGCACGGAAATGAGCTACGACGACTATGCCGGACTCGACGTCAAAGGCAAGATCGTGATTGTTCTCCGCAAAGAACCGGAGCAAAACAATCCGCATAGCCTCTTCAATGGCGATAAGCCTTCACAGTATGCGACCTTCATGAGCAAGATCGCCAATGCCAACGAACATGGGGCAGCGGGCATCATCCTAGTGAACGACGGCTTGGAACTTAAGCAACGCGGCGACGCGGAACAGAAGGCCTTCACCGCGGCGATCGAGAAACTCGCGGAAATCCAAACGGAGTTTAAGAAGCTTGAGCAACCGGCCCCTGATGCCGTGGCCAAGTTCCGCAATGAAGCAACGAAACTCGCCGAACAGATCGCACAACTCGGCAAGAGCATCGGCGGCGATTTGGACAAGGTGTTGGAGTTTAATGGCGCCGGGCCCGATAGCACTCATCGCAAGTTGCCGGTGATGTTCGCCAGCAGGGCGAAGATCGATGTCGTTCTCAAGACCGCGCTCAACAAAGATCTGGCGACCTTGGAAACCGAAATCGATAGCGACCTCAAGCCTCGCAGCGCCGAATTGCCGCATTGGAAAGCGATCGGCGAAACGGCTGTCGTTCGCAAGGAAGTGGAAGTCAAAAACGTCATCGCCGTACTCGAAGGCGAAGGACCGCATGCGAATGAAACGATTGTCGTCGGCGCACACTACGATCATCTTGGGCACGGTGGCTATGGTTCGCTCGCACCTTGGACGACCGATATCCATAACGGCGCCGACGACAATGGCAGTGGTACGGCATCGCTGATTGAGATCGCCCGCAAGTTGGCAACGAGTGCTAAAAAGCCGGGCCGCCGCATCGTTTTCATCGCTTTTACAGGCGAAGAACGCGGTTTGCTCGGCAGCGCCCATTACACGAAGCAGCCCAAGTTCCCGCTCGACAATACCGTCGCGATGGTGAATCTCGATATGGTTGGTCGGCTCAAAGACAACAAGCTCATTCTGTACGGCACCGGCACCGCCAAGGAATTCGATGCACTGGTGGACGAAGTAAACAACACCATCGGCTTCGATATCACGCGCAAGCCCGGTGGTTATGGCCCCAGCGATCATGCTTCGTTCTATGCCAAGAAGATTCCGGTCTTCCATTTGTTCACGGGCACGCACAGCGACTACCATCGCCCCAGCGACGATGCCGACAAATTGAACATCGAAGGGATGCGTCGGATTGTCGATTTCAGCGTCGATATCGTTGAACGCCTGGCCAGCGCCGAACAACGTCCCACTTATGTGGAAAACAAACAGCAGGAAACCATCGTCAGTGGCGGCGGTGATCGCCCCTATTTCGGTAGCATTCCGGACTACGGCGATGAAGTTGATGGTTTGAAGATCACGGGCACTTCGCCTGGGGGTCCAGCGGAAAAGGCGGGCCTCAAAGGCGATGACATCATCGTGCAATTCGGCGAAAGCAAAATCAGCGGCATCGAGGATTTCCAAAGTGCACTCTACAAGTACAAGCCGGGCGATAAGGTGAAGGTGAAGCTCAAACGGGGTGCAGAGACGCTGGAATTGGAAGTCACGCTGGGTAAGCCAAGAGGATAGTTCTTTGGCGAGAAAGAGAAGGCACGAAAAGCGATGCCTACGCCACCGTAAGAGCCAGCCGATCCTTACTGATCTTGGCCAGCCGGGAGCAAGAAATAAAAAACCCGACGTGAGCATGTTAAGCGTCGGCTCACGTCGGGTTCACATCGCGGGAAGTTGCTTAACGCTTCGTGCGATGTCCCTGTCGGACCCGTGGGCGGTGAAGCAACCGCACCAAACAAAGTCGATCGATAGCGGGCCGACAAATAAACATAGGCCAAGAAATTGAGGTCGGCGGATAGATCTTTAATTTTCCGGCGACTCGGCGGGCGTGTTTTCGAACTTGTGCTTCATCTTGTTCATAAAACTCCGCATATCCGCCACCATCGGCAGCGAAAAACGGCAATCCTTGCCGGTCACGGGATGCGTGAAGCCCAGTTCGACCGCCTGTAGTGCCAATCGTGAGATATCCCAAAAGCGATCGCGGGCGAGTTGCGGCTCATAGCGCTGGTCGCCGATCACAGGATGGCCCGCTTCAGCGAAATGCACGCGGATTTGATTCCGCCGCCCAGTTTCCAGCCACACTTCCAATAACGTCGCGTACCGCAATCGCTCCAGCACGCGAAAATGCGTGATGGCGTGCTCGCCCGTTTCGTCGTCGGTGGAATAGCGCGTGAGCGCTTTGTTCGTGGCGAGGTGACTGTCAAACGTTCCTTCGTCGGCGGTCATCTGCCCTTTGACGATCGCCAGATATCGCCGCAGCGGTTTGCGCTCGGCGAGCTGCTCACGCAAGTTCGTGGCAACTTCCGGTTGCTTGGCGAATACCAATAGACCCGAAACGCCCCGATCAAGTCGGTGCACGACCCACAGCTTGGGCAAAAAGCGTTGCCCGCGCGCGAGATACTCCGAAACGCGATGCAGCAGCGTATTGGTCTCGCCCCGTTCAGTTGGGACGGTGAGCAAGCTGGCGTGCTTGTTGACGACAATCAAATGCTCGTCTTCGTATACGACCTCAAAGCCGGAGTAAGTGCGTGGCTTGGGAGCCGTCTTGTAACGACACCCTGGCTCATAGTTCACTACCACCTTGTCGCCCGGCAACAAACGTTTCCAAGGCTCCTGGCAGACAGCGCCATTGAGAGTAACCCCTCCTTGCGCGATCAAGCCTTGCGACGGTCGCACGGTGAGTTGCGTGAGCGCGCGGACTACCTTGTCGATACGACGATCATCTTCCGGGGTATCTTCCACGACTTCAAATTCGGCGGTTTTGGCCATGGCTCCACTCTAACAGCCCAGCGGTGAATGCCAAGGCGTAACGCGACCGTGTCCGGCGAATCTGAATTCTGTGGGAGGCGACGAACCAATCTCCCACGGATTCTGATTGACTGTGAGAACCCCCATTCTCTACACTACACGCGGGGGGGGCTTGGGGGCGAGAGTTTCGCCCAGCAATTCGCCTGAGGGTGGCGCGCCCCCCACGCACCTTTTCACGGACACGGAATCATGAATCGCTGGATCATTGGCTTGACGTGCTGGGGCGTTCTGTTCGGGCAACCGCTACAAGGAATCGCGATTCCACCGCGTTTGCAGTGGAACCATTTGGTGATCCCACGCCCACCAAATGGACGCTAGAGAAACTCGATAGTCCGCCGACAAGGGAAACCAAGTTTGAGCGATTGGACACTGAGTTCCCAGTGAAACTATCGCGTCCTGATCCCAAACTGCTGGAACAGAAGTACGTGGCGATTGTTCGCTTGTCACATCCCGAGCCATCACCAGATGTCTATTCCACAAACGGGACGGGATATCTTGAACTTTGGAAGAGTCCCAGCCCTGGCTTTGAATCCGACCGTTATTCACTTTTGCAAAAACTGGGTGGGAAACTGCTCATTGCCGGCCTGCATCGATTAAACGAAGATTCGATTCACTCTGGCTTCGAGCGATTGTTAAAAGAGATTCCACAGGATCGCTTACCTGCCGATGACAAAGTCGCTTTCTTTGCTTCAAAAGACGTTGACCATGGCTTTCTCAATGTAATAGCCACGAATGGAACATATCCCAGCAACTTGGAAGTGCCGTACACTGAAATCCAGATTCTGGCCGCATCGCCCGAGCTCGCTGAAGAGCGCGTCAATGTGTTGCTACAGTTACTCGATCAAGGTGGCTCGCGGGCCATTCGAATCGGAGTGTTCAAGCATCGAGCGACGTTGGTCACCCAGTGGCAAGAGGCACGTAAGCAGTTAGATGCCACCGAGGCACAACTCGTACAACTGCAGGAGAAGATGGCAACTTATACCGACTTTACGAGTGACATGCTCACTGGCTTGCGTTTACAGCAATTGCAACTCGACGTGCAACTGGCAGGGGCAAGTGCCCGTCTGGCTACCTGCGACAAGTTGCTCAAGCAGGATTCGCCTTTGGCTGCCGCCAGTCGCACTAAAGTCGAAGACATGAAGCTGGCCACGGAGATCGAAGTCGCTGGCATTGAAGCCAGTCGCCAGAAATCGGCGGAAGTGATCGGTCTCGTCAAGACTAAGAACGAACTCATCGCCCAGCAAGAAGCAGCAACCGCCAATCACGTCAAACTTCGAAAGAAATTCGCTCACCTCATCAGGACGCTAAAGGAATTTGACGTGGCGCTAGAGCAAAATGCCCCCATGCCACTCGTCGAGGGTAAGGTGTTGATCCAACCCATCAAGTGGACCAAATGATCGCCCCGTGCAGTTGGCCTGCCAAAATGGCAAAGCGGCTTGGTGTCACCACCTCTTTCAAATCAGCGCAAAGCATTGCTGTATAATGCTTTGCGATTGGTTCTCGCCACTCTGGCACACTGCTTGCATTCATAAGGGGCTACTAGCCGATGGTCTGCCACTTTGGCCGCGCCCAGGCTGCAACTTTGAAGCATACATATTCAACACCCGCCGACACCACCCTTAGGGCGGGTTCGGGTCACCGGACGGTCGGCGGGACGTCCTCAACCGACACACTGTTGTTCTTTCCAGGAGGAATTCGGACGTGGCAAAGCAAATGGTCTTTGATGATGACGCACGGCAGCCACTGTTGGCCGGCGTCTCGAAACTCGCCAAAGCGGTTCGTAGCACGCTCGGCCCCCGCGGCCGTAATGCCGTGCTCGACAAAGGCTGGGGCTCCCCCAAGGTAACCAAAGACGGTGTCACCGTCGCCGAAGACATCGAACTGGACGACGCCTATGAAAACCTGGGTGCGCAGTTGGTGAAGGAAGCCGCCAGCAAGACCAACGACGTCGCTGGCGACGGCACCACCACCGCCACCGTCTTGGCCGAAGCGATCTTTCGCGAAGGTCTCAAGATGATCGCCGCCGGACATGATCCGATGGCTCTCTCTCGCGGCATTGCCAAGGCAACCGAAGCGGTCGCCGAGGAAATCAAAAAGCAAGCAACGCCGATCAACGACAAGAACAAAAAGGAAATCGAGCAAGTCGCCACGATCGCTGGCAACAACGATTCCTCGATCGGCAAGGTACTCGCCGAAGCCTTCATGAAGGTCGGCAAAGATGGTGTCATCACCATCGAAGAAGGCAAGTCGAACGAGACTTGGGTCGATGTCGTCGAAGGCATGCAATTCGATCGCGGCTTCCTTTCGCCACATTTCGTCACCAACCCGGACACGGTCACGGTCGAACTCGACAATCCGTACATCCTGTTGTTCGAAGAGAAGATTTCTTCCAACAAGAAGCTGATTCCACTCTTGGAAGCCATCAGCAAGGCCAACAAGCCGTTGCTCATCATTGCCGAAGATGTCGATGGCGAAGCACTCGCCACCCTCGTAGTGAATAAGATGCGCGGCATTCTGCAAGTGTGTGCCGTCAAGGCTCCCGGCTACGGCGATCGTCGTAAGGCGATCATGGGGGATATCGGCGTGCTGACCGGCGCAACGCCAGTGTTCAAGGATCTCGGTATCGACCTGGAAAGCGTTAAGCTCTCCGATCTGGGTCGGGCCAAGAAGATCAAGATCACCAGCGAAGAGACCACCGTTGTCAGCGGTGCCGGCAAGAAGGAAGACATCAACGGTCGCGCCGAACAAATCCGCAAGGAAATCGAGCGTACCGATAGCGAGTACGATCGCGAAAAACTGCAAGAGCGTCTTGCGAAATTGGCCGGTGGCGTCGCTCAGATCAACTGCGGTGCCGCGACCGAGACTGAGATGAAAGAACGCAAGTACCTGCTGGAAGATGCCAAGAGCGCTACTTCCGCCGCCCTCGCCGAAGGCATTGTGCCTGGCGGTGGTGTTGCGTTGCTGCGAGCTGAAAAGGTCATCGACAAGCTTGGCCTGACAGGCGACGAAAAAGCCGGCGGACAGATCATTAAGAACGTCCTCGATCAACCGATGCGAGCCATTGCGGCCAACGCTGGTTTTGATGGCGCTGTGGTGGTCAACCGCGTTCGCCAACTCAAGAGCAAGACCGAAGGCTTTGACGCCGACAAGGGAACCTACACCGACCTACTCAAGGCCGGCATTATCGATCCCGCCAAGGTGGTGCGCACCGCTTTGCAAAACGCCGCCAGCGTCGCCTGCCTGCTCCTCACCACCGAATCCCTCATCACCGAACTGCCTAAGGAAGACGATGGCGATGATCACGGCGATCATCACGATCACGGCATGGGCGGAATGGGCGGCGGCATGGGAGGTATGGGTGGCATGGGCGGAATGGGTGGCATGCCAGGCATGATGTAATCGTGGGGTAGGCTTCCAGCCTGCCATTTCCCTCGTCTTCATTGATTTGAAAACGTGTTACGCAAAAGAAAAGCAACTCTCCAAATACATAGAAGGAACTTTAAACATGGCCAAGACAAAGATTCGTCCGCTAGATGACCGTGTGGTTGTGGAACCGGTCGCTGCTGAAGCGAAGACCGCTGGTGGCATCGTGCTGCCAGACAGCGCTAAAGAAAAGCCGCAGCGTGGCAAGATCGTGGCGGTTGGACCAGGCAAGTTGCTGGATAACGGCCAACGCGCCGCGCTCAGCGTCGCCGTCGGTGATGAGATCATCTACGGCAAGTACGGCGGAACTGACATCGAACTCAATGGCGACGAGGTCAAAATCCTCCGCGAGAGCGACATCCTGGCCAAAGTGTTGGCTTAAGAGGTTTTGTAGGGTGGGTCCTCGACCCACCATGCACCTCGCGGGTCGATTGCCAACGTGGCGGGTCAAAGATTCGCCCTACCTCAAAAACTTCAACATAAAGGTCATATAACGTGGCAGCCAAGCAACTGCTTTTTGACGATCACGCCCGCGCTAAGATGCTGTCGGGTGTGGAAAAGTTGGCCAACGCGGTCGCGGTGACGATGGGCCCCACGGGCCGCAACGTGATCATCGACAAGTCGTTCGGTGGTCCGACCGTTACCAAAGACGGCGTCACCGTGGCCAAAGAAGTTGATCTCGAAGATCGCTTCGAAAACATGGGTGCCAAGCTAGTGGTGGAAGTCGCACAAAAGACTTCCGACCTGGCAGGCGACGGCACCACCACCGCCACCGTGCTCGCCCGCGCCATCTTCAAGGAAGGCCTGCGGAACATTGTGGCCGGTAGCAGCCCCATTGGCGTTCGTCGCGGCATTGAGAAAGCTGTCGCCGCCGCCGAAGCCAAATTGCTGGAAATGGCCAAGCCAATCAGCAAGAAGGAAGAGATCGCCAACGTCGGTGCCATTAGCGCCAACAATGACAAGGTGATCGGCGAACTTTTGGCGGATGCCCTCGAACGCGTCGGCAAAGACGGCGTCATCACGGTCGAAGAAGGCAAGACGACCGACACTAAAGTCGAGTACGTCGATGGTATGCAATTCGATAAAGGCTTTGTCTCGCCGTACTTCATCAATCGTCCAGCGACGATGGATTGCTTGCTCGAAGACCCGCTAATTCTGATCCACGAAAAGAAGATCAGCAATCTGCGTGAATTCGTGCCGATCCTGGAAAAAGCGGCTCAAACCGGTCGTCCGCTATTGGTGATTTCCGAAGATGTCGATGCCGAAGCGTTGACCCTTTTGGTGGTCAACAAGTTGCGTGGCGTGCTCAATGTCTGTGCCGTCAAGGCTCCAGGCTTTGGTGATCGTCGCAAGGCGATGCTGGGTGATATCGCGGTTCTCACCGGCGGCACGCTTATCAGCGAAGACCTCGGCTTGCAACTCGAGAACCTCGAAATCTCGCACCTCGGCTCGGCGAAGAAGGTTACCGTCGATCGCAACGCCACGACGCTTGTCGAAGGCGCTGGTAGCCGCAAGGAAATCGATGCCCGCGTACAGCAAATTCGCAACCAGATCGAGCAGACGGAGAGCGAATACGACAAAGAGAAGTTCCAAGAACGTCTTGCCAAGTTGGCCGGTGGTGTCGCTGTGATCAGCGTCGGTGCCGAAACCGAAGCTGACATGAAGCAAAAGAAAGCCCGCGTCGAAGATGCGTTGCACGCCACCCGTGCGGCGGTCGAAGAAGGCATTCTTCCTGGTGGCGGTGTCGCCTTGCTGCGTTGCAAAGAGGCTGTGCAAAAGGCCGTTGACTCCGCCAAAGGCGATGAGAAGATTGGCGCCAGTATTGTGCTAAGCGCGTTGCAGGCTCCCTTGGTGCAAATCGTCAACAATGGCGGTTTGGACGGCACGGTGGTCGCCGACGAGATCCTCGACAAGCCTTTGAACACCGGCTTTAACGCCAATACCGGCGAGTATGTCGACATGTACAAAGCAGGCATCATCGACCCAGTCAAAGTGGTTCGCACCGCTTTGAGCAACGCCGCCAGCATCGCTGGTCTGTTGCTCACGACCGAAGCCTTGGTGACCAACTTTGAGAAAGACGACAAGAAGAGCAGCAAGCCCGAAGGCGTGGTTCGCTAATCGGAGTGCAGGCCTCTCTCCTGCATTTCCGTTATATCCGTTTGATCGGGCCACTTCGCTTGCGAGGTGGCCCGTTTTTTGGAATGCCGGCGAACAAAACGTGACGAAATAGACGAGGAAAGCTCATTCTTTCCCGTTTGCGTAGAATGAATGGATGCCATCAAGATATTCACTTGATCATTCCGACTTCGTCATTCGAACATTTCCCCAACCTATGTCCTCCATGGCCACCAAACGTTGTTACTACGAAGTCCTCGGCGTCACCAAGACCGCCGGTGAGCGGGAGATCGCCACGGCGTATCGTAAGCTGGCGATTAAGTATCATCCCGATAGCAACCCGGGTGATGAGCAAGCGGTCGAGATGTTCAAGGAAGCGGCCGAAGCCTACGAAGTCTTAAGCGACAGCGAAAAGCGGGGGCGGTACGATCAGTTTGGTCATCAAGGTGTCGACGCCCAGTTCGGCGGAGGCCAACACTTTCACGATCTAGAAGACATCTTTGAGGCTTTCGGCGGCATTTTTGGTGATTTGTTTGGCGGACGGGGCGGTCGCGGAGGCGGACGGCGAGTGCGACGGGGTAACGACGTCCGCTGCGATGTGACGCTTGATCTTGCCGAAGCCGCGCGTGGCATCAACAAGACCGTCGAGTTCGTGCGGCGCAGCAAGTGCGGCAAGTGTCAAGGTTCCGGCAGCAAGCCAGGCGCCTCGCGCGAGTCGTGCCGTCGCTGCGGTGGTCGCGGGCAGGTCGTGCAATCGGCCGGCATTCTACGCGTGCAAACCACCTGTCCGTCCTGCCAAGGACAAGGCTCCACCATCACCGACCCCTGTGATGCGTGCCGTGGTCAAGGCTACGAGGCAGGCAAGGTCAAGCTCGATGTGCATATTCCCGCCGGCATCGATGACGGGATGCGGGTGCGACTCACAGGCGAGGGAGAACCGAGTCCCGATGGTGGACCTCCCGGCGATTGCTACTGCTTCGTGACAGTGAAAAAGCACAAGCTCTTTCATCGCGACGGTCAGCACCTGGTCTTGCAAATGCCGATCACCTACACACAAGCCGCGCTGGGCGCTAAGATTGAAATACCGACACTCGAAGGCAAGGACGAACTCTCCGTTCCCAGTGGAACGCAATCGGGCGAAGTCTTTCGCTTGCGGGGACGCGGCATGGCGGACCCTCGCGGTGGCGGAGTTGGCGACTTGCTGGTGCAGACGTTTATTGAAGTCCCCAAAAAACTCAACAAACAACAAGAAAAAATCCTGCGCGAATTAGCCGAACTGGAAGAAGCTCACGTCACGCCGCATCGCAAAGGCTTTTTGGAAAAGCTCACAGAATATTTTACCAAGACGGAAACGTAAGGTGGGTCTCGACCCACCATTCGCCTCGCTCGCTGGCGGGTGGGGCTTAGGGAGGAATGAAATTAGTAAGTTGGATTACAGCGACTTGCTCGCTGGCCGCTTGGATGACCGTGCTAGGAGTTCTGGCCTGGCTGGCCTCCACGTATTGGCGCATCGAAGCAATTCAAGGGGGCTATGGCGATGATTGGATGATAGTATTCAATCCCATCGCGGCTGCGGTGGCGTTGATGTGTGGATTCTCGTTGCGAGGAAGAGGGTGGTTTCAGTTTGGCGGGTTCATCGCGCTGCTAAGCTTTCTCGCGACGCTCGGCCAGTTATATATGACTTCAAGCCAGTCAGAAGGCTTAGCCAGATTAGGGACGTTGTTCGCGATGCTTATTGCCGTAGTGACGGGCATTAGTTTTGCGGGATATTTACTTTTTGTTGGGATCTTGATTGCGGTTGTCGAATGGCGAAATCATTTTTTTGCCAAACCGACAGCAATTGAAACAGTATAAACTTAACGAGTCGCGTGTTCCCGAAACACTGACTCTTGTGGATAAGGAGTTGGTGTGCTTCGCACACCCTACCATCATGACCGAACCTAACGAAACAACTCAACCTTTTGATGAAAACGCCGAGGCGACCGATTTGACGATGGAACTCGATGCCATTCGCGTCGAACTCCAAGACGCCAACGATCGTGTCTTGCGCTCGCAAGCGGAGTTTGAGAATTATCGCAAGCGTGCGCAGCGCGAAATGGCCGACGATCGCAAATATGCTTCGTTGCCTGTGATTCGTGACATGCTGGCGGTGGCTGACAACCTCGACCTCGCCATTCAAGCTGCAGAAAAGGATGCCGGTGCCAGCAAGTTGCTCGATGGCGTGCGGATGGTCGTCGCGCTGTTCAACAACGTGCTGGAGCAGCATCAATGCACGAAGATCGGCGGCGAAGGCTTGCCATTTGATCCCAATCGACATGAAGCGGTGATGCAGGAACCCAGCGCCGAACTGCCTGCCGGCATGGTGACGCGCATCGTCCGAAGTGGCTATCAATTGCACGATCGCGTCATTCGCCCCGCCCAAGTCTTTGTGAGCAAAGGCCCCGCCTGACACCACCTGAAGCGTTAGCGAGGATTCTCCTTTCTCCCGCTGAGAACCTAACCCTCTTACTCCCACCATGCCAACCTACGATTACGAATGCGACGCCTGCGAACACAAGTTCGAGCATTTCCAAGGCATTAACGATCCGCACTTGAAGAAGTGCCCCGAGTGCGGCAAGAACAAGCTGCGCCGCTTGATTGGTGCTGGTGGCGCGGTCGTGTTCAAGGGGTCTGGCTTCTATCAAACCGACTATCGCAGCGATTCCTATAAGCAACGCGCAGCCGCCGACAAGCCAAGTGATGGTGGTTCCTCGTCGAGTGAATCAAAGTCCAGCGAGTCCAAGAGCGAGTCGAAAAGCGAAGCAAAGCCCGAGAGCAAACCAGCACCCGCCACCAAACCTAAGCCAGATAAGAAATAGCCCCAGCGAGATGGCCTGATGTTGCATCGCTGCCCTACTTGCGATCGGATGTTCGATCCGACAGGCGTCAAGGCGCTGCCGTTCTGCTCACCGCGTTGCCGACTGATCGATCTCGGGCGGTGGTACGGCGAAAAGATCGGCATCCCTGTGCAGCCTTCTTTGCCGGAGGACGACGAAGAGTCGCAACTGCCTGAAGGGTGGGATGATATCGTCGAGGATTGAACGCAAACCCCCATCGTTGCGTCACGCGCGACCGCTCGTATAATGCGAACTCTGCGTTGACCTTAGCACCTTGGGGGACGAACGATGACGGATGATCGTGGCTTGCTGCGCGCCATTAGCTGGCGGGAGATTTGCCCCTGGCTAATGCTCTTTCGCACGTTCACCCTCGCGCTCACCTTGCCGATGCTGCTGCTGGCTTCTGCGGCGGTCATCGTGCAACCTCTGGGTTGGCGCGTCGCCGATGTCTTTATCAGCGACGAGGTTCGCCGGGAAGACTCAAGTTTCGCGGCCGTCCAAGACTTTCTAGGGTCCTGGCCCGGTGGCGAGCGTATTTGGTCCACGGCAGCGCGACTCAGCTTCTACTTGGAGTCGCGAAGCATTGTGGGCGGCGTCGACATGCGTCAAGGCGATCCGCAGAGCATTCATCAATTCCTTTCGTTTCCGTTTCGCGAACTGTTCAATATTCGGCTGACGCTCACGAAGTTTGCGTACTTTCTCTTTGGCGGATTGTGGACATTGCTGGTTTGGTCCTTTGTGGGCGGGGTTATCACGCGGATGGCAGTGGTGTACTTGGGGCGCGAGGAGCGAATCAGCTTCAAGGACGCCTGCTGGTTTGTGATGAAGCGCTATGGCTCGTATTTCACCGCGCCGCTGTTTCCACTGCTCGGCGTGGCGCTATTGACAATACCGCTTTGGCTGCTGGGATTGGTGATGTTGCTCGATCTAGGCGCACTTGTCGCTGGCATCCTGTGGATCTTCGTGCTGCTGGCGACGTTGGCAATGGCCTTTGTTCTCATCGGCCTATTCTTGGGCTGGCCGCTGATGTGGCCAACGATCGGCGCGGAAAACGGCGACGCCTTCGAGGCGATGAGCCGTACCTATGGCTACACCTATCAGCGCCCTTGGCATTACTTGTTCTTCGCGATCGTCGCCGCGTTTATCGGCGCGCTGGCTTGGATGCTGGCGGGAGCATTCGCGGAACTCATCGTCCATCTCGCCTGGTGGGGCGTATCGTGGGGAACAGGACGCGAACGACTGGCGGAGATCATCGCCGCCACCCGATCGGGCGAAGGCACAACTTCGCTGCTCTATGGCGGGGCTAGTTTGATCAGCGTCTTCAATCGGCTGGTTTATTGCGTCGCCTATGGTTTTGGTTATAGCCTCTTCTTCTGCCTGGCTAGTGGGATCTATCTGTTGTTGCGTCAAGTCGATGACGAGACGGAGTTCGACGAAGTCTATGTCGAAGATGATGACGAGCGGTACATGCTTCCGAAACTCCAACCAGATGCCGCCGGCGTTCCCACTCCCACGGACGTCGAACCGCCCACCTCGGAGGAAGAATGAGTCTTCGTGGGTTATTGATCATTCGCATATCGCTCCGCGTGCGGAGCGTGATGAATACGATGCGAGCGGCAAACATCATCTATTGACGGCCCAATTCATTACTCTACGATTGCGGAGGAGGAAACCTCTGCATGGAAAAGCCTGCCGACGATTTTAGCCCTCGCGACCTGGGTCTGATCGAAGTCAAGACGCGCGCCGTGGGACGATATCTCTTCGATCATTTGCAAGACGAACGGCCGACGTTCTTTCAGCGGCGCTGGTGGGATGATCGCGTCATGTCGTGGTCGATGTCGGACGAAGCGCTCAAAGTCGAACTGTTTCGCTTTGTCGATGTGCTGCCAATGCTCCTCGATAGCCAGGCGGTCACCGACCATTTACACGAATATCTGGAACGGGTCCGCGACAAACTCCCCTCATCGTTGCGGTTGGCCCTGGGCCTAGCGCGGAAGACGCCGGTCACACGCGCCGCCGTCGCCCGGGCGGCGCGGATTTCCGCCATGGATTTCGCCCGCCGCTTCATCGCGGGCACGAATGTCCGCGAAGTACTCGCCGCCGCGCACCGCGAACGCAAGCGCCATCGCTGCTTCACGCTCGACATCCTCGGCGAAGCCGTGATCAGCGATGTGGAAGCAAATCATCACTTTCATGCATATGTGAACTTGCTCACAGGTGTCGCTCCCACCGTCAACGCCTGGCCTGCCGACCCTCGCATTGACGCCGACAATCATGGGCCTCTGCCGCGCGTGAATCTCTCGATCAAGCTCTCGGCACTCGATGCTTTGTTCGACCCAATCGATCCCGTCGGCGTCTCACGACGGGTCGGCGAACGGTTGCGTCAGTTGCTTCGCATCGCGCGCGAGCACAAAGCGTTCATCAATGTCGATATGGAGTCGTACGACAAGAAGGATCTGACGCTACACATCTTCAAGTCGGTGCTGAACGAGGACGAATTTCGCGACGTTCGCGACGTCGGCATTGTGATTCAATGCTATTTGCGCGATGCCGAGCGCGACTTACACGCCTTGCGCGATTGGTCAGCCGCGCGCGGTACACCGGTTTGGGTTCGCTTGGTGAAAGGCGCCTACTGGGACTACGAAACCGTTCACGCTCAAGCTAACGATTGGCCGATCCCGGTCTTTCAGCAAAAATGGGAAAGCGATGCGAATTTCGAGAAGTTGACGCGGTTCTTGTTGCGCAATCACGATACGTTGCGCCCAGCCCTTGGTTCGCACAATGTTCGTTCACTCGCCCATGGCATGGCCGTGGCGGAGCATCTGGGTCTGCCCAATAATGGCTTCGAACTGCAAATGCTGTATGGCATGGCCGATGCCGAAAAGCAGGCGATCGTTGATCGCGGCCACCGCATGCGCATTTACATGCCCTATGGCGAACTGATTCCCGGTATGGCCTATCTCGTGCGGCGATTACTGGAGAACACCTCGAACGATTCGTTTCTCAAAGCCGGCATGCAAGCGAAACCGCCAGTCGATGAACTGTTGCGCGATCCTGTTGAAACGGGTCGCCTTCGTCAACAAGCCAAGCCAGCCACACTGACAGAAAACTCCGCATCCTCGCCTGAGCAGGAGAGTCCGATGTCCACCCAAACTGCTTCGCACCAGACCAAGTCAAGCACCGCCGCTTGGTTTCGCAATCAAGCACCGATCGATTTCGCCATCGCCGCGCAGCGTAAGGCGATGCAAGAAGCGTTGCAAAGCGTGCGCGGTCGACTGGGAAAGTCCTGCGGGCTATTCATTGGTGGTGAGCGTATCGAGACGAGCGATCGCATCGCATCGGTCGATCCTTCGCAAAAGTCGCGCGTCGTGGGTACGATCAGTTTTGGCAATGAACAGCACGCTAATGCGGCAGTGGATTCCGCGCGTAAAGCACTGCCAAACTGGTGGCGGCTTGGCGTGGAAAAGCGGGCCGAATATCTGCGCAACATGGCGGAAATGATGCGGCGGCGATTCTTTGAATTGGCCGCCTGGGAAGTGTATGAATGCGGTAAAACCTGGCGCGAAGCGACAGGCGACATCGATGAGGCCATCGACTTCTGCGAGTATTACGCGGCCAGCGCACTGCAACTTTCGCGACCGCAGGGCGCGGATGTCCCTGGCGAAGAGAACCGCTTCGAATACTTACCGCGCGGCGTTACGGCGGTTATCGCGCCGTGGAATTTTCCCCTAGCGATTCTCACCGGCATGACCGCCGCGGCGCTCGCGGTCGGCAATACCGTGGTGATGAAACCGGCCGAGCAATCGTCGGTGATCGCCTCGCTTTTGATGGATATCGCCAACGATGTCGATTTGCCGGCCGGTGTCTTGAACTATCTCCCAGGCCGGGGTGAGAGCGTCGGCGCACGCCTGGTCGAGCATCCGGATGTCAGCGTGATCGCATTCACTGGTTCACGACCTGTCGGACTGGCGATCAACAAGCGCGCCGCCGAAGTCTCCGCCAGCGGAATCACGCATGTCAAACATGTGATCGCAGAGATGGGAGGCAAAAACGCCATCATCGTTGATGGCGACGCCGATCTGGATGAAGCGGTGCAAGGCGTGATGAGGAGCGCGTTTGGTTTTCAAGGTCAAAAGTGCTCCGCCTGTAGTCGCGCCATAGTGTTGTCGTCGGTTTACGATTCCTTCGTTTCGCGATTGGTCGAAGCAACGCGTTCGTTGCAGGTCGGACCTGCCGAAGATCCTGCCAGCAACATCGGACCCGTCATTGACGAAGCTTCTCGACAGAAAGTAATGGAGTACGTGGCAATTGGCCGGCAGGAAGCCCGCGAGGTGCTGGCCGTCGATGTGGGTCCACTCGCGCAACAAGGCTTTTTCGTGGGTCCTCATATCTTCAGCGATGCGCCACCAGATGGTCGCTTGTGTCAGGAAGAAATCTTTGGTCCGGTGTTGGCCGTTATTCGCGTCACCGACCTCGACGAAGCGTTTCGCATCGCCAACAGTACCGACTATGCTTTGACTGCAGGGATGTATTCGCGCAGTCCGGCAAATCTGGATCGCGCGCGGCGCGAGCTGCTGGTCGGCAATCTCTATCTCAATCGTTCCATCACCGGCGCATTGGTGGGACGCCAACCATTTGGCGGCTTCAAGCTCTCTGGCATTGGGACGAAAGCCGGCGGGCCGGACTACTTGCTGCAGTTCGTGCTACCGCGCACCATCACGGAGAATACGATGCGCCGCGGCTTCGCTCCGCCGTCGGATGATTAATTCGACTGAGAACCTAAATTTTCCCGCGCGCTCGTCCAATTGCATCTACGAGCGAGCCTTTCAGGCTGGCTTCGGCTTTGTCCGCCGAGGCGCTCGCTTTGTCGAGTAGCTTACTCGCCTCCGCTTTTTGTCCAGCAAGAATCAAGGCGTTGCCGACATCCAAATACGCATAGCCTTGGCTGAGCGGATCGCTAATCGCGCCAGCAACTGCCGTAGCATCGTCGAACGCTTTCTTGGAAGCATCGGCTTGCTTCATCCGGCTAAGTGTGAGACCGGCGCTGGCGAGCGTTTCGCACTTTTTACGTTCGTCTTCAATCGTCGCGGCGGCTTCCAATGCGGTCGAGGTAAGCGATTCCGCTTGATCCGTAACAGCGAGTTGTTGATACGTCGAGGCCAGCGCTAAGAGCGCAGCGGCCTTATCCGCTGGAGCTTCGATTTTGCCAGCCTCCTCGCCCGCAATCTTGAGATAGGCGGTGGCTTTGTCGGCATCCTTTAAATCTTTGCCCAGGGCGAGGGCATACCGCGCGGTCGCGACGGCTTTATCCTTGGGAACGCTGATTTCGTCGAGCGCTTTGCTGGCCGCTTTCAGAATGTCTTTCGAGTCGCCGCCCCCCTTGAGCGCGCCTACGACCAGGCAGAGGCTTTGCACGCGCGACGCGGGGCTTTCCACACTCTTAGCGGCCTCGGCGGCAGCGCTCAAGGAACCACTCGCCCCGCGCGCATCGCCTGCCTGTTGTTGCTTGGCCGAAACGGCGATCATCTTCTTGGTACGCACCTCAGGCGACGATTCCGACATCGCCTGCTTGGCTTGCTGCGCGAGGGACGGCCCCTCAGATTCGCCTCCTCCACATCCGGACAGAAATACCGTACCGAGCAGCGTTCCGACCACAATCATCCGCATGAGCTCTGTTCCTTCGCGCTAGCGAATCGAAATCGAATCCTCTTCTCCTGACACTAAAACACGGGCTTGATTTTCTTCAAGCGTGCTTCCGCCAGTTCCATTAGCTTGTCCTCAGCGGCTTCGTCGGCCGCTTCATAGGTAACAGCGAAACGTAGGAACGCCCCGGCATCATCCCATGGCACCGTCACGATTGATTGTTCGGTAATGAGGTACTGACTAGCCGCCTCGGCATTTTCAAATCTCACGCCGCTCTCCAGGCCTTTGGGCGTCGGCACATAGAGAAAGTACGTGCCGCCCGGCATTTTAGCCTGAAATCCGCAGCGATTCAGCAAGGCGACCAACTTTTCCAAACGACGACGATACTTCGTCCGTGTATGTTCGTGGATCGCATCGTCATCAAGCGCCGCAGCGGCCGCTTTTTGAATCGCCATGAATTGCCCACTGTCGCAATTGTCCTTCACATCGGCAAAGGCTTGCACCAAACGCTCGTGGCCGCAGACCCACCCGATCCGCCAACCGATCATGTCCCAGCCTTTGCTGAGCGAATGAATCTCGACACCGACATCTTTGGCGCCCGGCACGGACAGGAACGACAACGGTGGGCCATCAAACGACAACATGCCATGCGCGGCATCCTGTACAACCACGAGATTATTGGTTTTGGCGAAATCGATCACCTTTTCATAGAACGCGCGGGTGGCGGTCTTGCCGGTGGGGCTATTGGGGTAGTTGATCACCAGCAGTTTTGCGCGCTCTTTGATATCGGCGGGAATGGCATCCAAGTCCGGAAAGAAGTCATTCTCGGCCAACAGCGGCAGGCGAAATACCGTGCCGCCGTAGTAGCGAGTGTGCGTGCCAGCGACTGGATAGCCAGGAACCGTCATCAGCGTCACATCGCCAGGATTGATGAAGCAAGCAGGCAGCATCGCCAGCGCCGTCTTGGAGCCGATGCAATGGTTCACTTCCTTGACTGGATCGATCGCCACACCGAAGTTGCGTTGCATGAACCGCGCGGCCGCTTCTTTGAAGGCCGCGATGCCATTGTCGGCGTAACCGCGATTCTCTGGCTTATTCAGTTCGGCCGTCATCGTCGCCCGCACGGACGAGGGTGCCATGGCGTCGTTCTCGCCAATTCCAAAATCGACCAAAGGACGATCGGGAAATTCTGCCAGCGCTTTCCGCTTGGCCCGTTTGATTTTCTCGAACTTATAGATTTCAGTCCCTTTGCCGTAATTCGCCCCGCCAATGCGTTCGGCAAACAACTGCTGAAAATACGGTTCGCTCATGGTGACGTGGTAGCCAGCTCGACGGCGTGGATCGTGGGGAATAGGGGGTTGGAAACAGCGTTTATCGTTCCGCCCTCGCCGCTCGTCGTCAATGGGGAGGGGCATTTTGCCTGCAGTAGACGGAATGCTATATCTGCTTCTCCACGACGAAGCACCCCTTCCTTTAAGGGGCATGCCCCTTCAGGAAACCGTCGCCAAATGTTTCATTGGAAAATGCGGCCCCCACAGTTCCATTCCAGGCAAAACTCAATGATCCCACCGGACCAAAACGCCAGCGTACGGATCTGAGCGACAAAGGCTCGCAGACTGGCCGGTCGTCGTTGCACATTCGCGATAAGATGAAAGGCATCCCCGCGCCCACTTCCGAATCCCATCACCAACTGGATCTCTTCAATGCCCACTGCTCGACTCGGACTGCCGCATTTGGGACTCGGCGTGGGATTGCGCAGTGTGCATTTTCCGTACTTGCTCGCGCACCGCCCAGCGGTCGATTGGTTCGAGGTCATTTCCGAGAACTTCATGGACTCCGGCGGGCGACCGAGGTTCGTGCTGGATCAATTGGCCGAACACTATCCGATTGTGATGCATGGCGTGTCGCTATCAATTGGCAGTACCGATCCACTCAATCACAACTATCTGCGCAAACTCAAAGGTTTGGCGGAGCAAATTCATGCCGTGTGGATTTCGGACCACGTTTGTTGGACCGGCGTCGCAGGCACCAATGCCCATGATCTGCTTCCCATACCATTTAACGCAGCGACACTAGGGCATGTCGTCGAGCGAATTCGCATTGTCCAAGACGTCCTGGAACGTCCGCTCGTGTTAGAGAATCCCAGTAGCTACGTCACCTTCGCGTCATCCACCATGACGGAGTGGGAATTCTTGACGCACATGGCGGAAGAAGCTGACTGCGGGCTGCTGTTGGATGTTAATAATGTCTACGTTTCGAGCGTGAATCACGGATTTGATGCGGTCGAGTATCTACAGGGCGTGCCGCCGGAGCGCGTGGTGCAATTTCATCTCGCCGGCCATACCGATCGTGGGACGCACTGCATTGATACCCACGACAATCACGTTATCGATCCCGTTTGGGAACTGTATCGATTGGCGCATCATCTGACTGGCGGTGCTTCAACACTGCTCGAATGGGACGCGCGGATTCCGGAATTTCCAGTGCTGCAGGCGGAAGTGCTGAAGTCGCGACAATACATGAGCGACGATCTGACGGCGTTTCCCTCGCGAGGTGCCACACGGGCGAAGCCGGCTGCGGAGAAATCGGCTACCGTTTCGCATCCGGCAACTTTCGTGACAGCGGAAAGCGAATGAGAATCGATCACACGGAACTAGCGCGTATTCAGCGATGGATGCAAAGTGTCATCACACATCCCGCAGGCGTCCCTGCTGGTTTGGCCGCGCCAACGACGCGCGAGGTGATGGATGTTATGCCGGACGAATTGGAAAATGTGATCTGCAGCTCAGCGACGCAAACCAGCATCGAGCGATTAGACGTTTACGCGCATGCTTACTTCGCCCGTTTGCTCGAAGTGTTGGCGGCGGAATATCCAGCCACCGTATATGCCGTAGGCGAGGAGCTGTTTCGAAAACTCGCCTTTGGCTATTTGCAACACTATCCCTCGCAAAGCTACACCCTGGCCGATCTCGGGTCGAACTTCGCCGCCTACCTGGCGCAGACTCGTCCGCCGCGCGACGCCTGCGAAACCGAACCGGACTGGGCCGATTTTCTCGTCGATCTGGCGAAACTTGAGCGCGTCTATAGCGAAGTGTTTGACGGCCCAGGCGTGGAAGGCCAACGACTATTACGAGCAGAGGACTTGCGCGAGATCACGCCTGGGGACTGGCTCGGCGTGCGACTGGCCGTGGTGCCCTGCCTTAAACTGATCGAATTGCGATTTCCGGTCCATGACTACATCACCGGCAATCGACAGCAAGCTTGTCCTGACATTCCGCCGCCATCTCCTACCTGGCTGGTGGTGACGCGCCGCGACTTCGTCGTCCGGCGCGCAGCCGTTTCCTCCACAGAGTTCTTGACGCTGGCGGTGCTCGTCGGTGGAGGGACCATCGCCGACTCGCTGGAGCTTGCCGAAAGCCATTGGCCTGGCGAATTCGCAGACCTCGCTGGCGAGGTGCAGAAATGGTTTCGCGATTGGTCGGCGGCAGGCTACTTTAGGGCGTTGACGAGCTAGTGGATGCGATGGCACTTACTAATCATTTACACTTAAAACGTTAACACTTATTGACGATACTCGTCCGTTCGTGTAACATCTGTGGTGCCAAGAAGTGGCGTTTTTGGGAGGGGCCGAAACTCTGGCTACCCCCACTCACATCCACCGCCCCCCGCGCTGTACGCAAAAAATGCGATTTGTACAAGGTGAAGTACGGTGAGGAGACTCTTTCTTTTCGTTCACAAACTACTGATAGTAAAAGGTTTGCGACACACAACACCACAAAACGCGTCGCTCGAGTCGACTTGTGCGGCTGAAATCCGAAAACCACCCGTTCGTGGCATGTGCGGATATTAGAGAAAATAGGACGGCGCTGGGCGGTTTGGTATACTGCGCGTTAGTAAACCAATGGGTCTTGGCCTGCGTAGGTACCAGGAACCCATACCCGCCAGTTTTCCTACCGGAGTCTCGCCGATGTTGAAATCACTCGCATTCCTGTTCTCTTGCTCCTTGGTGCTCGCCATGACTGCTCAATCGACTGCCGCCGACAAAGATGGCTATGTCCTCGATCACAAGATGAAGACATTGGCTGGCAAAGAGGTCAATCTGAACGACTACAAAGGCAAGGTCGTGATGGTGGTGAACGTCGCCAGCAAATGCGGCCTGACACCGCAATACAAAGAACTCGAAGCCCTGCATGAGAAGTACGGCAAGGAAGGCCTGGTGGTCCTGGGCGTGCCATGCAATCAATTTGGTGGTCAAGAGCCAGGGAGCGCCGCCGACATCAGCGAATTTTGCACGACGAAGTATGGTGTGAAGTTCGACATGCTGGAGAAGGTGGAAGTCAATGGTGATGGCGCGTGCGCGCTGTACAAGCAACTCACCGCCACCGATGCTAAGCCAACCGGCAGCGGCAAGATCAGCTGGAATTTCGAGAAATTCGTGATCGCGAAAGATGGCACCGTTGCCGCCCGCTTCGCGCCTCGCACCGCCCCCGATGACGCAGCAGTCGTGAAGACGATCGAAACCGAACTGAAGAAATAAGTGGTTTTTCACTGGGCAATCGCCGCTGGCGAACTACGTAGTTCGCCAGCGATTTTTCCATGAACCATCGCCTGGGGGGAACACGCCGATGTTTCGAAGTTCGCGCTGGTCGTGCCTGAGTTTCATTTTCGCCCTGCTGGCGATGAGTCCGCTTTTGGCACAGGACGCCCCGCCTCCGTTGATCGTGGACGGTGTCACTTCGCCGCCGATTTTCGGGACCGTCGGACAGGTTCAAATTGCCGACGGGCAACTGCTCTTGGAACAGACGGAAGTGCGGCAAGTTCCGGTAACCGAAGAACGTGTCGTGGTCGAGAATGGCGTCGAAAAGCGATATACCGTCACGAAATTCGTTTACGAAACGCTCGTCGTGCAAAAACGATTTTCCTTGGTCAAAGGGCGGGTGTTTACCGCCGACGAAAAACCGGTGCCAGATAAGAAGCTGGCGGAGTTGCTGAAGAAGGGGCTAGTCGTATTGATCGCGACTGACCAGAGCGGCAACATCAGCAAGCAATACCTCAAAGTACTGAAGCCCGACACGGTCATTTTAGTTGGCAAACTTGAGTAGCCGGCGGGGGGTATCGCCAGAGATTCTCGGCGAATCAAGTTGGACATTGGTGGGGGAGTTTTGGTACAATACCCATTCTCCGCCCGCCATCCTACCTAAACGCTCGCCTCCTTCTATGTTGCTTCTGCGCACCATCCTCGTGGTTAGTTTGCTCGTGCCGTCC
Organism: Pirellulaceae bacterium; assembly: GCA_041752355.1. Taxonomy (GTDB): domain Bacteria; phylum Planctomycetota; class Planctomycetia; order Pirellulales; family Pirellulaceae; genus JAEZGD01. The sequence continues at coordinate 26,677 of JBGSHH010000909.1, forward strand.
ATGCTGTGCGCGGCCGAGACGAAACAACAAGAGCGGGAGCGAACGTTTCAAAGCCAGGTGCAACCGCTGGTGGTGAAGTATTGCTTTGATTGTCACGGAAATGGCAACTCCGAAGGTGATTTCAATCTCGATAAATACACCTCTGTGCAGAAGATGCTCGAAGGACGGAAGCATTGGTTGAAGGTCCAGCGACGCATCGACCAGGCTGATATGCCTCCTAAAGATGCCGACGCGAAACCAACCAAGGAAGAGTACGCTTTGCTCGCGGAATTCCTCGGTCCGGCGCTCAACGACATCGATTGCACCGGCGGGCCCATTGCGGGACACGTGACTTTACGCCGTCTCACTCGCTACGAATACCGCAACACAGTGCGCGATCTGCTTGGTATCGATTATGAACCAGCGAGCAGCTTTCCCGCCGACGAAGTGGGTTATGGATTTGATAACATCGGCGACGTGCTTTCGCTGCCGCCGATCTTGCTCGAAAAATATCTCTTGGCAGCTGAAGCGATCACGAGCAAAGCGATTGTCACCGAGGCACCGAAATCAAAAACCGTGTTGGATCTGAGTGGGCGACGATTGGCGTCCAATGGCGCTGGCTCGCGCGGCGATAAAGGAACGCAAACATTGGCGTCCGAAGGAGAACTTTCCACGGACTTCAATTTTGAACACGAAGGGGAGTATCTGATTCGCGTCGCTGCCTATGGCGATCAGGCGGGCGATGAACCCCCGAAGATGTTGCTCAAGATCGACGGGAAAGAAGCAAAAACATTTGAAGTTAAGAATGAAGATAATCCTGCTCCGTACGAACACACTGAGAAACTCACGACGGGTCGGCGCAAGATCACGCTGGCGTTCACCAATGATTTCTACAATCCCGACGCAGCCGATTCCAAGCGACGCGATCGCAATCTGATCATCGCCCGACTGGAAGTCGTGGGGCCGCTCGACCAAAAGATCGACAATCGCACCGACACACACAAGAAGATCATCACCGCCACACCAGACGACAAGACCACTTGGGCCGAAGCGGCCAGCAAAGTCATCAAGCCACTGGCGTCACGGGCGTTTCGTCGTCCCGTGACCGAAGGGGAACTCAATCGACTGGTGAAGATCAGTCAGCTTGCACAAGAGAACGACGACAACTACGAAACCGGCATTCAACTCGCCATTCAGGCGATGTTGGTGTCGCCGCACTTTTTGTTCAAGGTCGAGACTTCACCTGACCCCAGCGTCAGCAGCGACGCGGTTCGCACCTTGAACGATTTCGAACTCGCCACGCGGTTGTCGTATTTTCTCTGGAGTTCGATGCCGGATGATGAGCTATTCAAACTTGCGCTGACGAACAAACTCCGTGAAGGGAACAATCTCGAAGAGCAATCAAAACGCATGCTCGCGGATCCTCGATCGCAGGCGCTCGTGGAAAACTTTGCCGGACAATGGCTAACGTTGCGTAACCTCGAGAGTGTCCAACCCAACGGCCGTCGCTTTCGCCAATGGAACCAAACGCTGCGAACTTCAATGCG
>JBGSHH010000910.1:0-5661 GCA_041752355.1 Pirellulaceae bacterium
ATGTTCTTGATCCCACGGAATTGAGCGTCGTTACTTCCGCGGATGGCTCCTATTTCTTTAGCAGCGTTGCACCTGGATCGGTGAAGGTCGTGTCGCAACTCCTTGCCGGTTGGCATGGCACTGCACCTATTTCCAACACGCGAGCAATCACGCTTAAAAGCAGTGGGGCTGCCAGTGGGATCGATTTTGGCGCTCAAGAATTGCGCGACTCGACAATTCGCGGCACCGTCTATGCCGATGCGGATAAGGACAGCACGCGCGATCTTGACGAGAAAGGACTGGCCGGAATCGTCGTTTACCTCGATCTGAACAACAATTCCCAACTCGATTCAGGCGAACCTCAGACGGTTACTTCCGACGATCTCTACTATACACCCGGAGTGGATGAATCCGGCCGTTATAGCTTCACTCACCTCGCCAAAGGAACCTACAAGGTACGCCAAATCGTGCCACCCACACTTAGTTCGACGCCCGCAACAGAACTAGAACATGTGGTGACCCTGGGAGATGCAGAAGATCACGGTGGAGTGGATTCCGCCGCCGTCTATCGCCCCAATGAAATTCACGGAACGAAGTTCGAAGATAGTAACCGCAACCACATGCGCGATCCCGACGAATCCGGTATGGGCGGGGTAACCATTTTCGTTGACCTCAATCGCAATGATCAATTCGACGACGATGAACCGAGCACTGTTACACTTGCCGATGGTACCTACACTTTCTCGAATATGGTGCCTGGTGCCTATATTATTCGCGAGATCGTGACCGCTGGTTACGAACGAACTTATCCAAACACAATCGGCGGCACGCTTTGGCCACAAGGTGTCAGCAATCCCGCCGTGGGAAATGTTACGCCGCTGAGCATTACTACGTCGCTGGCAGCCGGCGAGTCGCATCGCGAAACGGTGAACATTACACTTCCAGATACCGGCGCCCTCACGAATTTGGTGGACGTGTTTCTCCTTTTCGATGATACCGGCAGTTTTGTCGGAAACAGCCCGATCGTGCGCAGCGCGTTCCCGACGATTATCTCCCAGTTGCAAGCAGCGTTGCCTGGGATCGACCTTGGCTTCGGCGTAGGTCGCTTGGAAGAATATGGCAACTTCGCTGCCGAGTATGACACCGGCCGTCCGTTCATCTTGAATCAACCGATTGTCGCAGCGAGTACCCCAGGGTACTTGGCCGCCATTCAGGCAGCCCTGAACCGCACAACGCCTGGCTATGGTGGCGATCAGCCGGAGACGGTGATCGAGGCGCTTTACCAAGTCGTCACAGGCAAGGGCTTTGACGGCAATAACAATGGCTCGGTCCTCGATAGCGGCCTTGCTGGCCTGGCCTCCACGCAGCTCACCCCAGGTGCCAGCGGCGATGTGCCTTCGTTCGCTTCCTTCGTCGCTGATCCTGCGAACTCGATCATGCCAGCGGCAGGCTCATTAGGTGGCGCTGGATTCCGCGCGGGTGCACTACCTATTATCCTCACGGCAACCGACACCGGCTTCGCGTATCAACCCAACGGTGAGTCGTTCATTACGGGATCAGGCGGTGTTGCCTTACCCATTTCATCGCTATCGCAAACTTCGCGTGGCACTACGCCGTTCAGTTCCGGTGCAAAAATTCAGGAAACCATTACGGGACTCAATGCACTTGGCGCTTTGGTCATCGGACTGGGTACCAATCCGCAGGCGACGCTCGATCCTCGTCAAGGCTTGGAAGCCATTTCAAAACTTACCGGTGCAACCAATCAATCGACATCGACGATCGACAACGGTACCACCGACCCGATCGCCCCGGGCGATCCTTTCTACTTTCAAATTGCATCGGGATTTGCGGGTAGTGTCGCGAGCGGGGTCGTGAATGCAATTCAGAATGCGGTGACCAACGTCGCGGTCAATATTACCCTGCAAGCATCCGATCCCCGCGTCAAGATCATCAATCATACGGGAACCATAAACGGCATCGGTGCCGGACAGACCGCGACGTTTGACGTCGAATTTGTCGGCGACGGGCGACCTCACCGATTTGACCTGCAGTTCGTCCGCGAAGGCACGAATGTCGTGCTGGGATCCATTCCAGTTGTCATCGGTACGCCTGTGCGTGGCGATGGATATGAGTACGAGGATTTGGAAGAAGGTGAAATCGAAACCGAAGTGGACTTCGGTAGTCACCTGCTGGAGACGTCCACCGTAAACGCGGCTCCCCGCTTCACCGCTGGCAGCGATCAAATCGCTGCTGAGGATGCCGACCTGCAAACCCTGGTCGCATGGGCCACCGCGATTGCCGCTGGTCCTGCCAGCGAGTCGTCGCAAACCGTTCACTTTCAGGTTCACAACGACAACCCTTCGCTCTTTAGTGTTCCCCCTTCGATCACTCCGGATGGAAATCTATCGTTCCAGCCTGCCGCGAATTCATTTGGCATCGCCACTGTCACAGTACTGCTTCACGACAACGGCGGAACCGCTCTGGGCGGCATTGACACGAGCTTACCACAGACATTTACAATTTCGATCACGCCCGTCAACGATGTGCCTGTCGCGACTGACGATAGTTATTCCGTGAGCGAGGATACGACGCTTGAAGTCACACTTCCAGGCGTGCTAATTAATGACGCGGATATCGACGGCGACGCGCTGACATCGACAATCGTCGATCAACCATCACACGGCACGATCGCGATGAATGCCAATGGGTCCTTCAGCTATACGCCCAATGCCAACTATCACGGTTCGGATAGTTTCACTTACCGAACCAGCGACTCCCTTTTGACGTCGATTCCGGCCACAGTGACGCTTACGATTCTATCTGCCAACGATGCACCCGTTGCAGGAAATGATGCCTACACTACAGCGGAAGACGCCTCATTGTTGGTCGATCTAAATGGCCTTTTGGAAAACGACGGCGATACTGATGGCGATCTACTCACAGTCGCTTTAATCAGCGGACCCTTCCATGGCACATTAACCCTTGGAACCGATGGCCTGTTTACTTACGTCCCCGCCGAGAATTTTTATGGCAGCGATAGTTTCACCTACGTTGCCCGAGATGGTATGGCTGATTCCAACAGCGCCGTTGTGACCATTGACGTCTCGTCAGTCAACGACGCGCCGGTTGCGGCAGACGATGCTTTTAGTACGAACGAAGAATCTGCACTGACCATCCCCGCGATACATGTCCTGGCGAACGACAGCGACGTCGACGGCGATAGCTTGACGATCAACATTGTCGCGGGACCTGCCAACGGTAATTTGACCTTCGATCCTAGTGGCAACCTGTTGTACACACCCAGCGTCAGCTTCACAGGGAACGATGGTTTCAGCTACCGAGTGAACGATGGCGATCTTGATTCGAACGTCGCCTTCGTGACCATCAACGTCTTGCCGGTGAACGATCCACCGGTTGCCGTCGATGACAGTTACGCCACCGATGAAGATGTGCCCCTCGTTGTCGATCTCTTTGCTGGCGTACTTGGCAATGATTCCGACATTGATAGTGCCAGCCTCTTGGCGGCTGTCGAGACGGGTCCAGCCCATGGTTCCCTATCTCTCGCTTCCGATGGATCGTTCATCTACACTCCCGAGGCGAACTATCATGGCCACGACAGCTTCACCTATCGAACGAGTGATGGCGCTGCGACGTCAGCTGTGGCTAGCGTGTTGATTACCGTCAATTCGGTGAATGATACCCCGATTGCTTTGGCTGATGCCTACGCCATGAAACAGGGTGAGATACTAAATCTGCCACTGTTATCAGGGGTACTGGCGAATGATAGCGATGTCGATGGTGATTTGCTGGCGGTGTCTGCCTTGACAACTCCCGCCCACGGCGCGTTGACGTTGAGTTCCAATGGCTCATTCTCGTACTCACCCAATCCAACCTTTGCTGGCACAGATAGTTTTACCTACAGCGCAACTGACGGAGCGCTCGATAGCAACGTTGTGACGGTGACGATCGAAATTACGCCGATCACGCCAGTCGATCGCACGAAGTTCATTGTCGTCGATAGTTCCTCGCGCAGTGCTTTCAACTATGACGTCAATGGAACATTGGTGGACCGCAATCGCTTGGATAAGGAAGATGAAGGTCCGCGGGGCGTAGCCGCCAACGCCGATGGTTCTCGCTACTGGGTCGTCGATGCCAAAGGCGAGGTTTATGTCTACAACCAAGAGGGGCAAGAAATTGGCTCCTGGAAGTATCGTAATGTCGACAAGGCTGAAGGCATCGCGACCGATGGCAAAGACATCTGGCTGGTCGACCGCGAGTCCAACCGCGTTCACTTCTTCCCGGGGGCTGCGGCAATGCACTCGGGTAGCGCCCGACCGGTTTCGTCTTTCCGCCTCAACTCGGAGAATCACAATCCCACGGACATTACCACGGACGGCAAGCATTTGTGGGTTGTTGACGACACCTCCCATGTCGATAAAGTGTTTCGCTATGCGATCAACGGAAAGCTGGAAGGAAGCTGGACGATTGACGCGGACAACTCCAAGCCAACGGGATTGACGATCGATCCCAATCATGTCGCTCACATTTGGATTGTCGATGCCAAGTCCGACCGGGTTTACCAATACGACAACGCTGTCAGCCTGGTGTCGGGTCAGCAGTCGGCCAATTCGAGTTTCCCCTTAGCCAGCGGCAACCATAACCCACAAGGCATCGCCGACCCGTTACCGAAGGCTCCTCGGAATAGTCCTTTCATGGTTGCCACGTCACCTGCAGCTTCTTCGTCCCTGGCGATGTTGAATACGTCGGCCGAAAAACGAGCAAGTACTGCGACCGACGTGCGTAAGAGTGACTCGGATAGGCTCGCTAAACTGTTCGCCTTAAACGAATCTGACACCGTCACCCCCGTCGTTGTCTACGGGATCGACACAGCGGAGGTGCAAAGCCAGTACGAATCGTCAGTACATAATGACTCTGCGCTAATGGAGCTACTGGCCGAGAACGACGACCAGGGACCATTTGACCTGACTTGGTTTTTACCGGCGACCTAAGTCAAAAGGTCGTTCATCGGAGATGTGCCTTCGGACTCGTTTTGCGCGGCCAACGACCTTCGCGAGCGGAAAGCTTGCGAAGGCGAGTAAACGAGTGAGCGGTACTTCATTGCTGAGCCGCCAGGCATGTTCCTGAAAATGCATCGAGCCACATAAGTGCGGGCGCTCGGTGGGAAAATGCGCGAGATACTCGCGCACGAGCAGATCGCAGTGTTGTTCGCCAAAGACCACCAACCGATCTAGGCACACCTGCTGCAGTACTGGATGAACCGCTCCACGAGCGCGCTCATTTTCGAGGATCGTCTTTCACGGGGATCTTAACTCGTTTATCTGCAATGGCTTGCGACAAAACTCGCCAAATATCTTTGCAATAAGACCTAGTCGCAGCTTTAGACGTATCGTCTTTGCTGCCAATGGCTTCGCAGCCGGGCACTCTTAGTGTTATTTCACTTGTGAGACAAACCTACCGTGGGATTAGTTGCAATCCGCACTGAGTTTGCGAGATCGCTCATTGTGTGAATCAGGTTCAGCGAAAGGTGGAAACATTCGCTTTCCTGGGTCAATTTCAATATCGTAATGCCGACGAATCGCATTAGGATAAGAGCAACACACTCGATCGAGAGGATGAAGTGAATCGTGCTGTCTTCAAGTGCCATCAAGATCTACGCCAGCG
>JBGSHH010000911.1:0-1867 GCA_041752355.1 Pirellulaceae bacterium
GCGCCGTGACGCAGCGCGACTGCGCCGGCTCGTACTTAGTTTGGAGCCGGTGTCACGCATTCGACTGAAGTGTACGTTGGACGGCCAGGAGCTCTTTCTGAATGCGGTGGAACGAGAGGCGTTCGTCGATGAAAGCAGTCCGGATAGTGGCATGACTGCGTTTGTCCGTTGGGGAGAAGCAATCTGGCCGCCCACCGAGGATGACGCCGATGCGCTCGCAACAGCATTTGGGGAAGTGCTTGGTCCAGGCTACTTTGAATCGTTCCTGGCCTTAATACGCTCGCCGGTCGCGAAACGTGAGCATTTGTTGAAGCGAGCCGGTGCTCCGACAGATATCGCGGAGCGTCGCTTCCTGCTTTTCGAAGACAATGTTCTTTCAGACGATCCAGCGACTCAATCCGAAGCTCCGGGGCAAGACGAGCTGAAAACGGTAACTTCAAAACCCGATTCGGAAAAGCCTGCGGAACAACCGCTAGGCAATGGTGCCGTTGGCGATCAACCCAAGCAATCCCCGCTCTATTCACAGAATGAAATTCTTGTGGACGGCGTTCCTATACAGCTTTTTGGAACCGCCGGTCCACCAGTTGAGCCGACCAAGTCCGACAAACGCGGCGATTCCAACAATGCCGGTGCCGACCAAAACGGCGATGGTGAGAATGAAAATGGGCGCGGATACGGCGGGCACACTGATCTCGACCGCCTGAATGCACTGGGCATGGCCATCGTGATGTCATACGAGTTGTCTCGCTTGCGGAAGGCGGGTGCGCAGGAGGTCACGATGTTTGACCCTGCGCATGAAGGACCACAACCGAATGCGGTTGTCTTCGATGTGTCGTCTCCGAGTCGAATCGCAGTGGCTCGGGCTCGCTGTGGCCATTTTGATTCCGCGTTCAGAAAGTTAATCGAGGCGCATGGCGTGCCAGCAGAATGGCCTGGGTTCGACGTGGTCTCACTGTCCCCCGACAATAAAGTCGATCCCGATAGGCTGATCGAGCTGAAGTCGTCGGGCGTCTGTGCCCGCGTCCAAGACATGAGTTGGAACGAGTGGAAGAGTGCGAGGTCAAATCAGATTCGACAGCGGTTTTACCTGTATCTCGTTGGTAATTTGCGAACGGACCTCAATGGCAGCGTACCTTTTGTCCGCACCATTCGTGACCCATTTGAGCAACTAATGGCCGAGGTTCTTGTGAACCGCCGTACTGAGCGCAAGGTGCAGTTGGCAGTTCACCAATTTCAAGAGGCCGAGCATCTTGATTTAACCGTGGTCAAACCCGCTAAGCATCAGGAATAGGATTCCATTTCCCAGTTCTAGGACTCGCTCGCGTCCTGCAAATGCTTCGCTTCGACGAGCTTCTGAAACTCAACCAGGATTTCCGGGTGGTTGGGCGACAAGAAGCGGACCACGCGGGCGTTATCCAGCAGTTTTCGCAAATAGCCCACGACGAGCACCAGATTCAGGACGTTCTTCCCGTGGGATTCCTCGATCACCTTGAACTCCCGTCCGAGCGATTCCATTTCGTGCTCCATCCTCGAAATGTCCTCTGCCGAAAGGCCGCCCAGTTCCTTGGGGCGATTACCGTCGAGCATTTGCTCGGCGGGCGTCGCGGCCACAAGGCACTTGGCATAGCCCACGGAGAAGTTGCTGGCGGCGCACATCAGTTCGGCAATTTCAATCTGCCGCATCGGCTTCACTTTCCGCAATTCGCGGAACGCTTTATCCGTCGCGCGGCGGTCCTTGAGTAGCTGCACCGCTTCACGGCAAATGCCGTCCAGCATGTCCCGCTTTTGGCGGATCGTGCCCACGTCCACGTCGAGCGATCTCGCGATGCGCGATTCCGACACGCCGTTTTTGATGGCTCGCATGATC
>JBGSHH010000912.1:0-2561 GCA_041752355.1 Pirellulaceae bacterium
CGCGCGGCGCGTTCGACATCAAGAACCACAGCACTGGCGCGCCACCGAGCAGAATCAGTCCTTGCGTTCCCCAGGCCATTCGCCAACCGCTGGTGGTGACAAACTGTAATAGGCTCACGGTCGCGACTACCATCATCAAACTCATCAACACGCTATAGATTCCCATCGCGGGCGCCAGGCGGCGTTGAAACCATTTGGCCACCATGGTGATGCTAATCACCGAGAGCATGCTTTGGCCCAGGCCGCGCGTCAGCGTCACGGCAATCGCCAGACTCACGGGATCGTGCGTTTGCGACATCCAGTAAACGACCATGCCCAACAAGGCGATCACACCGCCGAGCAAGTGCCGCAGCCCACCCCGATCGATAATCCAACCGCAAGGCATGCAGAACAGCGCCCCGATCAAGGTCGCCGCGCAGTTCATCCAGGAGTATGCCCCTTTGCTGATCTCCATTTCCGCCAGCATTGGCTTGGTAATCAGCCCCAAACCATGCGTACGGCCGGGGAGCGTGGCAGCCATGGCGAAGGCGGCTAAAACCACCACGAGCCAACCATAGTAGATTCTTCGCGAGGCTGAACAGCTTGGTTCAGTAGATGGCGAAGGCGTAGCGTTAGTCATGCCTGCTGTCGCGCTCGCGCTGGGCGTCTTCTTCCGCTTTCGCCTGGCGGAGAATCTTCTCCAGCCACCAGCCCCAGACCAAATAATGAAAAAGCACGACACCACCCATGATGCCAGCGACGACAATCACTGGCCCAAAATAGCCCAGCGTGAGAAACGTCAGGCCGACAACCACCAAGAACAGCACGCCACCGGCGAGCAAGATCGCCAGCCACGAGCCGCGCGGCTTTTCATACAGTTCAGGCTTGGGAGGGAGTGGTGGTGCTGTCATGCAAAACTGGGGCGGAAAGTTTAACCCACGAATTCGGGCTCAACGAGTGTGGGAATAACGCCTGCTTCGTAACCGCGCTTGAGCAGTTGTGTCACCGCTTCGCGCCCGCGCGGACCAAAGTCGATCGTCCAATCGTTGACGTACATGCCAACGAACTTATCCGCCTTGCGATCATCCAACCCGCGACCAAATTGCAACGCGTAGTCGAGCGCCTCTTGGCGATGTTCCAGGCCATACACGATGCTCTCCTTGAGCAACCGCGTGATCTCTAGCGAGGCTTCCGGACCCAAGTCCTTGCGAATACCATTGGCGCCTAGCGGCAGTGGCAAACCTGTTTCATCGAACCACCATTGACCGAGATCAACCGCCAATTTGAGATTCTGCGTGTGGTACGTCAGTTGTCCTTCGTGAATGCAAAGCCCCGCATCGACACGTTGACCTTGATACTCACCGCGCTCGGCAACATTGAGGATCTCATCGAACGGTACCACGACATGCTTGAAGTCGAGGCCCAAGCACATCCGCAGCGCGAGATAGGCGGTGGTGAGCGTGCCAGGCACGGCGATCGTAAGGGAACGCAAATCGGCGATGCTGTACTGCGTCGGAGCGACCACCATGGGACCATACTTATCTCCCATGCTCGCCCCGCAGGCACAAATGGCGTATTTGTCCGCCAGATGGGCGTAGGCGTGCAGGCTCAGGGCCGTGAGCTCAAGTTCCGCCGCAAACGCCCTGCGATTGAGCGTTTCGATATCGACCAACTCGTGGGTAAAGGTGTACTCTCCCGTATCAATCCGGTCTTTCGCCAAAGCGAAGAACATGAAGGCGTCATCGGGATCGGGACTGTGGCCAACGCGAATCAATTGTTTGGTGGAAGCGGTCAACAGAACGTCCTTTCAAGGGTCGCAAAGCCAATCATCTCGGCGAAAACCAGCCTCACCATCATGGCCTATGGCAGGTGAGTTTGGCAACCGGTGAACAAGCCCAATGACAGAGGGGATTTCCTGGGGAAAGCACGTGTGGGAGGCGAATCCTTTCGCCAAGCTACTCACAGACTTGGCGACGGGATTCGCCTCCCACAGTTTTTCCCACTATCAAGGGGATTTCGCGGCGGATGTGGAATCCGCTTCATAAGAGGAACCGCTAGACTCGCCTGTGATTAACAGGCGAGTTCACGATTAAGCTTCGAAAGAGAAGCTGCGGTGGGCCGTAATCGGAGGCAAGATGGGGGCCGGAACACCGGCCGAAAAATTTGTCGGGCGATACGAATCGAAACTCAGCGGCGCGCTCGCGGCAGGCGGTGCCGGCGGGGAGGAAAGCGATGTCGGTGCCACGATCTCGGTCGGCGTCTCCGCCTGCAGGGACTCCAGCTCACTGGCAAACTGCTCGCAAACAAGCTGCCAGGTTTCGCGCTCCTCGGCCAAGATGCGCAGCGCGTCGTCCATCTTCTGACGATCGCGTTGGAGTTGTGCTTCCGTCAGCGTGCGAAAGATATAGCCGTAGAGCGGTAGTATCTGCTTTGCGAACGGAGACTTCTCCGGCGAAACTGACGACATCAATTCGCTCAGAATCTCGCGGGCGCGAATCAGCGACTCGACGGCTTCCTCGTGACGCTCCACTTCCCAGAAGTGCAACGTCTGATTCACAAACCGAATCGCTCCTTCGATCAAC
>JBGSHH010000913.1:0-3685 GCA_041752355.1 Pirellulaceae bacterium
GGTGGCGATGAAGTCACGGCCAGGATGCATTTCGTCACCCAACATGCATTCCGAAGGGACATTCCACCAACCTGCCAAAAAGCATTGTTCATCGTCGCCCAGATGACTGAGCGGGATCTTGATCATCTCGCCTGATTCGTCTCGCACGGTGGCGTGACGATACTCCACTTTCGCCAGACGTCCGGTGGCGATGATTTCGCCAGTTCGGTCACGCCAGGCACGAGAGGGAATGCGGTCGAAGTTTTGCAGCGAACGTTCCCGTTGCTGTTGCGTGTCCGTCGATAGCACCAGCGGCGGCGTGATGTCGAGCAACGAATTCTTGCTGATGAGAATGTCGGACTTCAGCCGCAAACGGTTCTCGGCGCAGACTTTCCCTTCCAGTTCACAATCGCGCTCGTTGTACTTGGCGTTGGGACGCACACCTGGATCCGGCACCGGCTGCATGGGGAAGTCTTCTTCCACTGGCGGAGCAGGACGACGAGGCTGCAGCGGTTGAAAGGGCTGAAACGGTTGTCGCGCCGGCGGTTGAGCGGGTGGCTGTGCTGGCTGAAAAGTCGGCGGCGGCGCATCCTCGTCCTCCATTGGCTGTGTCCCGGGTGGAACAAGGCCCATGGGCTCGGGTGGTTCTTCGTCGGGAATCTCCGCCTGCACTTGTTTAACGGCGAGTTTGTCGCCAAAGGGATTGCTGAACGGATCGCTTTCGCCATGGGCCACAGCTTGCCGAACTTGCGACGCATAGCCTCGGCTCACCGCAGCGGCTTCCGGGCTCTTGATGCCGGTGGCGACACGCGGCTTGAGCGCGGTAGTCGTGGATGTGTTGGTGGAAGAATTTGAAGGCTGCTTCACGCGCCATCGCAACACGCCGCCGGAACTCTCGCGCTCAAACGAGGAACCCTGTTCCCCGCGAGCACTCCAGTCGCCGCGCTGTACCTCGCTGTCGGCAACCGATACCGCCCGCGCGTTTTGATCGGGGATGAATCGCCCTGGGGCGTCTTGAGCACTGGCCCAAGGGGTGAGGGACGAGAGTACGCTCGCTCCCACAACGCCGGCCATCAAGGCCGAGCGCCACCACGCGCGACGTTTATTCGCCGTCGCTGGACGAAGAGAATTCACTGTAGTTTGGCGCTTCCTGCGTGATTGCGATGTCATGCGGATGACTTTCTCTTACCGACGCCGCGGAAATCTGGATGAATCGCGCTTCCGTTCGCAACTCGTCAACTGTACGCGTGCCGCAGTAGCCCATACCGGCTCGCAGCCCGCCAACCAACTGATACACAAATTCGCCGAGCGGACCTTTGAAAGGAACCCTTCCCTCGACACCTTCAGGCACCAGCTTGCCGTTTTGTTTGTCTTGCCCCTGGCGATATCGCTCGCTCGAGCCTTTCACCATCGCACCCAGCGATCCCATTCCGCGGTAGGCCTTGAACGTCCGGCCTTGGAACAGAATCGTTTTCCCTGGGCTTTCTGCCATGCCTGCGAACAGGCCGCCGATCATCACGCAATGTGCGCCGGCTGCGATCGCTTTGGTGATATCTCCCGAGAACCGAATTCCGCCATCGGCGATGATCGGTGTGCCGGTTGCTTTAGCCGCTTGAGCCGCGTTATAAATCGCGGTCACTTGCGGCACACCGACACCACTAATCACGCGCGTGGTGCAAATCGAACCTGGTCCAATCCCGACCTTGACCGCATCCGCGCCGGCATCGATGAGCGCCTGACAACCTTCGCGTGTAGCGACATTGCCAGCAACGACATCAATATCCCAACGACGTTTGATTTCCTTCACCGTATCCACGACGTTGGATGAGTGCCCGTGAGCACTATCCACCACCAGGATGTCTACGCCCTTTTGGATAAGGCTTTGGGCGCGGTCGTAATCGAACACTCCGATAGCAGCTCCCACTCGCAGTCGGCCGAGCCGATCCTTGCAAGCATTCGGGAACCGTTTCATCATGTCGATGTCTTTGATCGTGATGAGACCTGTTAGGTGATAAGAATCGTCAACCAGCAAAAGTTTCTCCACCTTTTTAGCCGTTAAAATCTTCTCAGCTTCCTCAAGCGTTACGGTCCCCTTCGCCGTGACCAGATTATCGCGAGTCATGACCTGGGAAATCGGCTGTTCGCTCTTCTCCAGAAAGCGCAGATCCCGCCGTGTGAGAATTCCAACTAGCTTTCCGCTAGCGTCGGTAATAGGCACCCCGGAGACGCGCTTTTGCTCCATCTCCTCCTGAGCGCGGCTGACAGGCGCATCGGGGGGGAGCGTAACTGGGTCCAAAATTATGCCATTGGCCGATCGTTTGACCTTGGTCACTTCCTCGGTCTGACGATCCACGGACATATTCTTATGGATCACCCCCAAACCGCCCACTTTCGCCAAGGCGATCGCGAGGGCCCCTTCGGTGACGGTATCCATGGGGCTGGAGAGGAGGGGAATATTCAGCGCGATCCGCTTCGTAAGTTGTGTTTTGACATCCACTTCCGACGGGACGACTTCGCTATAGCGGGGTTCCAGCAACACATCATCAAACGTGATACCCTGGTATCGAATCTTATCTTCCATGGCGAACCCCTTCAGCGGCCAGCGTAGCGAATCTCGCATTATTACGCTCTCACGCCAGCCTGACAACGATAGTAGCGCGTGTGACGCCGCATCAGATTTGACTTGGGGCGCGCCAACCCTTTAAAACGGGGCAGACTGCTCGCTCCGCATTCGAGGTATTCAAATATGTGCTGTTACCGGCGATTGTCCGTCCAAATCTTCGTTGTCGTGGCGATTTTCGCATGGCTATCACCGCTGGCATCCCGCGCGGAGGAAGCGATCAAAACGCGTCCCAATTTTCTGGTGATCCTGTGCGATGACCTAGGCTACGGCGATTTGGGATGCTACGGACATCCGCGCATTAAGACACCCCATTTGGATGCCTTCGCCAGGCAAGGCATCAAGCTGACCAATTGCTACGCGAGCGCGCCGGTCTGTTCCTCCTCGCGAGCAGGCTTACTCACCGGACGGACGCCGACACGGATCGGCATCTACGATTGGATTCCGCAAAACCATCCCATGCATCTAACGAAGGAAGAAATCACCATCGCCACGCTGCTCAAGAACGCTGGCTATCGGACGAGTCACGTCGGCAAGTGGCACCTCAACGGCAAGTTCAACCACCCCGATCAGCCGCAGCCAGGCGATCACGGCTTCGATCACTGGATGAGTACGCAAAACAACGCCGGGCCATCGCATCACAATCCGCGCAATTTCGTACGCAACGGCGAAGCAGTCGGGCCCTTGCCAGGCTACTCGTGCCAATTGGTCGCCGATGAAGCAATTCGGTGGCTAAAGGCTGGCCAAGAGAGCGAGCAACCCTTCTTTCAATTTGTCTGCTTTCACGAACCGCACGAACCAATCGCCTCGCCGCCTGAGTTGGTGAAGGAGTACGGCGATGTGAAGCCGGAGGACAAGGCTGAGCATCACGCCAATATCACCAACATGGACAAAGCCGTCGGACGTCTGCTGGCGGCGCTCGACGAATTAAAACTCGCCAAAAATACCGTGGTTCTCTTCACTAGCGACAACGGCCCCGAAACGCTCAATCGTTACAAGAACGCGAACCGCTCCTATGGTTCGCCAGGCGACTTGCGCGCGATGAAACTGTGGTTGTATGAAGGTGGCATTCGCGTGCCCGGCATT
>JBGSHH010000914.1:0-5204 GCA_041752355.1 Pirellulaceae bacterium
GGTGACACTCATCGTGGACAGGCCCGTCAGCGCGGTCCGCAATACAGTCTCTTGGGCATCGTTGTCCTGCGGCCACGCCTCATCAGCGTGTGCGAACAGTGATTGCTCTTTCACCGTTGGTTTAGCTTTCCGTAGCAGTTCAGCCAGGCCGCTATATCGACCGGGCGCTGCCGCAAAGCGTTTCCACGCTGTCTTCCAGACGGACTTCTCCTGGAGACCGAGCTTTTCCGCCCCGACTAGTTCGCCATCGCGCGCGGGGTCGAAGCCGTAGTCGGCGATGCAACGCCCGCACAGGATTTCCCAACGCGTGGCATCCCACCGTCCCCGCGTCCCCCTGGGATCGGCCAGCCAGGAGAGTAAGTCATCCACCAAATCGTCGCTCACCAAGGAGTCGAAATAGGCACTATTGAGTTCGTTCGTGGCGGCTTTCGCTTCCAGTTCCGCGACCGGGACATCAACGAGTTTTTCCAGCGACCGGCGGATGGCGGCGGCGGTGCCACTATCGCGCGCGATCTTCAATTGCAGTCCGCCGTGGTTCGTCTGCATGAACGCAGTGACGGTCCAGTCCTTGCCGTTGTACTGCGAGCAGAACACGCCCCGATACTGCAATTCGGCCAGCGGCTTGAGATCGGCCGGACATTCGTCAGTGGCCCGCAGCGTAGCGCGGCTAACGCCCGGAAGGTAGATGATCGGCACTGTGCCAGGCGTCAATGTCACCGCTGGGATGCGGCCCGAGAGTACACAGCGCAGCCAGATCGCGGGGCCGGAGCGATTCGCTTCGTCATAGGGTCCAAACACAAGAAAGTGTGGCAACGTCATGCGCAGGCGTGGCACCAACCGTTCCCACTCCCGCTTCTCATCGGGCCAGAGGATGGCGACTGGGGGCACGGCGTCGTCGCGATTGTTGGCGGCTGCTGCCGTGAGACATTCGATCAACGCCTGCCACACTGTGCCGTCGTTACTATTTACGATCATTCTTTTGCCTCGATCGCAGCGTTTAGTTCGTCCAACATCTCTCGCTTCTCAACTCCGTAGGCGTAGAACACGACGCTTCGATAGAAAGCGATCTTCCACATCGTGATCCCGGTTTCCGTCTGGCAAAACCGCCACTCAAACACGTCGTCACCAAAGTCAAAGGTCGCAGGAAATAAATGTTCCTCGATAAGCTCGATGAGTGGCTTGGTCTCTGCAACGTACTCGCCGATCAACCCAATCTGACCATCTGCCGGGAACGCTTGCTTTCGGATCAAGCAGTACAGCCCCTTGATTACCTTAAAAAGACTTCGATTAAGCCGGTCTACGTCCAACGAAAGCGTTGGAAAGTCGCCCACCCAGAGACCCGACGGAGTAAAGAGCGGGCTTATAGTTGAATCAGCCAACGCTGCTTTCGCCCTGCCAGGTTGCCTCGCGAAGCTTCGCAGAACGGGCCCTTTGAAAAGCTCCTGCTTTTGCGGATGGTCGAGATCGAACATCATCACAATACAGTTGCGAAAGTATTCGTCATCCAGATTTGTTGCGGCGTTACAGTCATCGCAGGCAGGAACGGTTTCGATTCGGTTGGGCATCGCGCCGGACCATAGGCACTGAGGAACGAAGTGTTCTCGGGTTACTTCTGTCTCTTTTCCACACAAGCCGCAGGTGCCCCTGCGTCGTTTTTTGGCCATCGCTATAGTCCTTTCGCCTTGCGCGCCGCCTGCTTCTCGGCGATCGTCAGATGGACGTCGTTGACGCGTTCGCCGGTGAAGGTCTTGCCGCTGTAGAACCAGGGATAGTCGGCTTTGTCGCGCTCGGGCTCTTTGCCGCGATCCTTAGTCCATTTGATATTGGGATTCTTGCGCAGGATGCCAGCCTCCATGAAGGGTCGGATGTTCATGCGCACGCCGTCGTTGAGATCAGGGTGCCAGCCGATCGCTTGTTCGTGCAATGGCTTCCAGCGAACAAAGATGTCGTAGGGTGGTTCGCCAGCGAGGATGAGTTTGAGCTTGGCTTGCAGTTCCTGGGCGGCGACGAGACGGAGGTCCGCGCCAGTCTTGCCGGACTTGGCAGCACCTGTCTGAGCGTTGATCCAGTCGCCCAGGTAAGAGTAAGTAAGGTTTTCAAGTGCCTTGTGATTCAGCTTGTGATAGTTCACAAGGCAAGAGAAGCCATCTTTGCGACCGTCCCAAATGTGCCAGGTGAAGGGGCGGTGGTGAAACGTCTTACAGTGTTTCTCGAAGTAAGCGTTCCGTAGCCAATCATCGAGGCTAACCCCTGGCTTCGCGCCGCCGGCGGTTAAGAGTTCTTGCAACAGCGCGTCAGACCATTGCTTGCCATAAGCCGCGACGAGAATATCCCGTAAGCGTTCGGCCGCCGTGTGTTCACCGCGTACGGAGGGGATACACACAATGCCGTCTTCATCACAAAGCTTTTCGATGGCATTCTTTGCCGCAGATTGCTGCGGCCAGCGATAGTCGAGCAACCGCGCAGCTGCAACCAAAAGCGGCTCGGTGCTCGACGCAACATCCCCTTTGAAGAGCCATTGAGTCGGATTGTCGGAATGCGGTTCGGGAAGACCGGTAGGGTATTTGTCCGCAGCAATTAATCGCCAGTATTCAATGTCAAATGGCACCTCAACCATGCTTTGATCTGTAATCTTCAAAGCTTGATTTAAGCGGCGAACAGCTTTCGGGAATTCCGGCGACTCACAGAATGTCCAAATAGCTGCCAGATTCTCAGGATCGTTTGGCCTTATCACCGTAATATTATTGTCGAAGTGGGTTCCCAGATACAGGGATGCCGACAAGGCACCAGTCGCCGTTATGGCAACGCCTCGCATTCCCCAAGCATCTTCACCGCGTAGCCATTGGTAGATGCCGTCTTCGCCAAGCCTGTCTTTAAGAAAGCGAACAAATTGACCATCGCCATTTTCCCAGTGGAGGACATTAGACATTCCGCCATAGAATGAAGACTGTTCAACCGATGAATGGTGCGGAACCCAATCAGCTCCAAATTTGCAGACCTCCCAAAATAAGCAACCGAATCGCGGGTAATCACCTGTACAAATACCGAGATGGCTACTTGCGTGCGCGGACAGCAGTTGCTGCTCTCCGATTGACGTAAGTGAAATTTTCGATTGCGGGTTGTTGAGCAGTTCCGCTTGATGTGTCATTCCGAGTGCTTGACTGATCAAACCACCTCGTTTCTCCTTTGGAGACTTTAGCTCTGATACATCAAGTCCATATAGCAGGTGCTCTGGTTCGCAGGCGGTGCTACTAATCAGAACAAGGCATACATTTACCGCCTCCCCGCTAATTCCTTCAAAGGCTCTCGGACCTAGCCGGGCAAGAATATTGAATTGAAATTCCCTTAGTAATTGGGGCCGCATTTGCTTAAAGCTGTCTTGATATAGCCAGCTTTGCGGTGCGACGAACGCAGAAGTTCCTGCAGAAGGCAGGAATGAAAGACTTCTTTCGATAAAGCACGTCGCTAGATCGGCTTTGGCCGCAGTATGAAATTTGGCGCAATACTCCTTTAGGACCGGGCATTTCTTGTCGTGACCCAGATACGGAACATTTGTAGCAACTAGAGCATATTCCTGTGCTAGTAACTTCGCGGCTTCCACGATTCCCGCAGCGGCCACAGCACGCTCATGCGCGTCTTCATCCGCTTTCTCCGCTTTCAGCGCGGCATCGAGGTACGGCTCCAGCGTCTCAAAGTCGGCGATGAACATGTCCGAACGCAAGCGATTGGGGTCGATCAGCGAACCGAGCGTCGGAGCGTCGGAGAACAGTTCGTGCACGTTGCGCAGGCCGTTCAAGACCGGCTCGCGCGAGAGCGCGTTGAGCGGCAACCCGGATTTCAAGGCCAAGTCGAGCCACTCATCTTCGCTCGCTTGCGGCCCGATGCCGGTGCACGCGATATTGAGTTTCGGCAACTCGCGATGGCCGAGCGGCGCACCGCTTTCATCGGGATACTTCCAAGCGGCCAGCGCGAGCGCAAAGGCAGCGATCTGCGTACAGCGCGGATCGAGTTCCAGTCCAAAGATGTTATCGCGCAGCACCGCATCGCAAGCTTCACGCGCATCCAGCCCTTCATCCTGCATCCGCAGCGGCACCAGCAGTTGAAATGCTGCCACCAGAAAATGCCCGCTGCCGCAGCAGGGGTCGAGCATCGTGAATTCCGCCAGCGACTTCGGCCACCCCTCGAACTTGCCCGCCGCCGGCGTACCATCGTTGCGCCACCGCAGATAAGGCATCTCGACCGGACACTGACTGGCCGGCACGCCTGCGCCCCCCGGCGGTCCTTCAATCTCTTCCTTCGCACACCACCAAACGCCGATGGTGTTCTGCAGCAGGAACTGCACCATGTAGTCTTCGGTGAAGAGCTGCGTCACCGCTGGAAGGGTCCGCCCGTCGATCTTGTCGCCGCTCTCGTTGACTTCCTTCTTGCGTTTGCTCTGCCAGAACTGATAGACCCAGCCGAGGCTATCGTCCGCCAAGAACGTCTCGCGCGGCACGCTGGCCAGCAGCTTCTCCAGCGCCAGGCGATGCTCCGGAGCGAACTCGACTTGCAGCAGCACATCGTCCTGCCGAAAGATGCGCGGCAACATGGTGCTCGCATACCGCGCCGCCAGCACGAAGCCGTTCGGGGCACCCTCGTTTTTGGCCAACTCGTCGCAATCCTCCAAGCTGACCGCCACGCCATCCGGGTGCATCAGCAGATCGTTCTCCGCCAGAAAGCGGGCGAACAGCATGCGATGCCAATACTCGTAGGCCAATTCCTGTTGCAGCAGGTCAATGCTTTGCGTCTTCTTTTTCTCATCTCGCACGTCACCCAACTGCCGGCCCCGCGCGCGCAGCCGCTTCCGCATCTCCTTCTCTTTGCCTTTGAAGTGCGCATGCGGCTCCGCCGCGTCCACCGCCCACTTCTGCAGTGCCGACCGCGCCGCTTCCTCCGCCCTATCGCGGGCCTGGATACAAACCGATTCGAGCTTGGAACGAAGATCAGAAGCGAGAGGAGGCATGGACAGAGTCCTTACTTGGCAAAAATCAATTGGAGCAAATCAGGTTTCTCACGTAAGAGGTCTCGGTACCCAAGCCTCACGGTCCGGTAAGTCGTTGTAGATGGTGGCGAGGTAATCATTGAATTGCTTGGCACCCTTGATGGTTAGCCCTTGCCTAATTGGTTCGCCTGCGCCGCCCCGATAGTAGTTCACCACGATGTAA
>JBGSHH010000915.1:0-6240 GCA_041752355.1 Pirellulaceae bacterium
TCGATGGCGAGCTGTTCGACCACTCACCGACCATCATCCAGGTCGCCAATCACACCGGTGCCACTCGTCAGCGCCGGCAAATCTTGGGGATCGACCGTCCCATCCCACTTCCCAGTGGCGCGGGTCTCGCCCGTCTCAAGAACGAACTCACGTTGGCTGGGGTCGTACCGACGCTCGACCACCGCGGCAAGTTCGTGGTGCTCAAGGAGGCGATCGCCAGTGACCTCGTTGGGGAAGCTATCATCTCCGGCGTCACGCTAATCGAACTACTCGTCGTGAAGAACGAGCATCGCTGCGCGGATGTGTTGCCGAATAACACGGATACGTTGCTGAGCTGTCACTGTGGTTCGGCGCAAATTCTATGGCGGGAAGGTGGCCTAGGTCGACAGTGGGCCGTGGTGCGCATCTCCAATGTCTGCACCTGCCCGGAAGAAAGTGCCGACTACGGCAGTGGTTCAGGCGGTAGCGGAAGTGGTGCGGGGAGTGGTTCCGGCAATCTCTGTCTGAATGTTGTCACCGATGTGCGCTTTGATCCGGCCAATTGCCAGTTGACGGTCTGTACGCGGCAGATCTGTTTGCCGCCCGGCTCATCCATCGGTCCTGTGCACTGCGGCGATAAGAAATAGCATTCGCATGGGCTATGTCATCGACATGTCGAGTTGTCGTTGTTGCCAGCGCGGCTCGGGTTCCGGTTCAGGCAGCGGCAGTTTGGTTGTTACGGGCAGCGGACCCGGAAGTAGCGGCAGTGGTGGTTACGGTGACATCTATCCCACGACGGGGAGTGGCGCGGCGGCCACGTATGCGACGCCGTCAGGGAGTGGCAATGACGTTGGTAGCGGTGTTCAGTTGGGTTCCGGTGGATCGGGACCACAGACACTTATCAATGGTTCGGGCGGCAGTGGGAACGTGAACGGCAGCGGACCAGGACGTGGCTCAGGCGCAGAGGCAATTGGTTCGGGTAGCGGTTCGGGATCCATCGACGCGGGGAGTGGCTCCAACGGTAGTGGCTCCGGAAGTGGCGCACCGGGAAGTGGTTCCACGGGGAGCGGCTCCGGACCCGTTGGGAGCTTGGGCATCAGCGAGTTCCCTGGCTCGCAAGGTTCGTTGGGCTCGGGCTCGAGTGGTTCTGGATCGGGGAGTGGCTCCGGCAGCGGTTCGACAGGTAGTGGATCCGGTAGCGGCTCAGGTTCAGGAAGTGGATCCGGCAGTGGTAGCGGATCGGGTTCAGGACCCAGTGCAACCCCCTGCGGCAACTGCACTGGCCCAACGCCGCGAGCATGGCTGGTTGAGTTCAACAACGTGCTGGAATTCGCGCCAGCGCGCTGTGGTGATTGTGTTACTTACAACACGACCGCTTTCGAAGTTCCGCAAGACTTGGCAGGTGAAGGGAGTTGCGTGTGGCGGTTGAACTCCGGACCTTGCGAAGCGTTTCCATTCATCACCATTCGCGTCTTTGCCAGCAGCTTACAGCTGCATGTTGGTAATGATGGCGGCTTTCCCACTCCGGCAATCTTTCAAATCACGGGCACCTCCGCCTGCGACGCCACGCACACGCTGACCTTTATGACCCAGTCGGGCGTGCTGAAGTGTGACTTTTCCAGCGCTACCGTCACCATCACACCCTTGTTCGACTAATGCACTGTCGTTTTGCCGTCACGCCGTTGCGCAACCAACCGCCGCTGTTTCTGCACCGCTGCGAAGTCTGCGGCTATGAAATCAAGCTCGCGCGTCCGATGTTCGTGAGAGTCTGCGCTGGCGCACCCACGATTACCGAGCGGGCCACCAGCGCGCTCGTGGCTCACGTTCAGTGGGCGCTGGCTGGTTTTCCCCTGCGATCTGCGACCGAACAACAACAGCTATTCGCAATTTGCCAGGCCTGCCAGCGTTTTGAGCGCGATAGTGACGAGCAAGGGTGGTGCCTGGAATGCGGTTGCCGCCTACGCGCCGACACGTATCTGTTCAACAAAATCGCGCTGGCAACCGCGCATTGTCCCCTTGGTAAATGGTGAATGTCATGCCCTGTCATGTTGACCTCACGCCCGACAGCGATCTCGAATTCTGCAAACAACTGCTGCGGCAGCCACCTGGCCCCTGGCCCGATCGCTGGGAAGGTTATCCCAACATCGCCTCGGCGTTTCGGCAGCTGATGTACGAGGCGCGCGATGCGGTACCTGATCCGCCGCAGTTTCCGATCCCCCGCGGCATCGTGATCTGCGGCGGTGGTTGGAAATTCTTTCCGTCAATCTATGTCACTGTGAAGATCTTGCGGCATGTGGGCTGTCACTTGCCGATCCAGGTCTGGTACTTGGGGGACCGGGGTGAGTTCGACATCCGTATGCAGGCAGCCCTCGCCAACGACGACGTCGGCTGGATCGATGCCAATGCCTTTTGTCGCGAGCATGGAATTCCGCGTCGCATCTTGGGTGGCTGGGAAGTCAAACCACTGGCTGCCGCATATGCTCCGTTTGAGACAGTGCTGTTTCTGGATGCTGATTCGTATCCTACGTATAACCCGGAACGGTTTTTGGAGCATCCCGAATTCCAGCGCGTCGGCGCAGCTTTCTGGCCGGATCAAGGACGTTTAGAACCGGGCCAATGGGAACGGTTCGGCTTGGCCCATCATGACGAGGCCGCTTGGGAAACTGGGCAGTTCATCGTCGACAAGTCGCGGCATTGGCGCCCGCTCTGGTTGACCGCCTTCATGAACGACTTCTCCGACTATGTCTATCGCCACATCTATGGTGACAAAGATACGTTCCACCTCTGCTGGCGACTATGTGGTCACGAAGTCTGCGTGCCCACGCAATGGCCGGGCTGGGATCGCGTGGCGTTTGTGCAGTTTGACTTCGATGGCCGACCACTCTTCATTCATCGCACGCGGGACAAGTTCCGTCTGGCGGGCCAGATCGATGGCGGTAACATTGACCACGGCTATATGACCAGCCAGTGGGGCGCCGGCGTGCAGTTCGTGGAATCGCTCCCGCACGAGGCGTTTGGGCATGCCGCCTTGGCGGAGTGCGATCGCTTGTTGCGACCGGAGTTGTTCTTTGGATTCCGTGGACACACGCACGATCGCGAGATCTGGCAAGCAGTCAGCTTGTACAACGAGTATGACCTGCCGCGAACCATCACGGGTGTGGTCGTTGATGTTGGGGCGCACATCGGTTCGTTTGCGTGGTCTTGCTTGCGACGCGGCGCGAGTAAAGTCATCTGCTATGAACCTTACCTGGGCAGCTTTGAGTTGCTAGAGAGTAACCTCGGGCGTTTTGAAAATCGGTTCGTGCCACGGCGGTGTGGCGTGTGGGGCGACGACCTGAGTGAGGCGCCGCGTATGCTGCACCAAGTGGATCCCGCTGGCAAGAACAGCGGCGATGCCAGTTTACTGGCCGATGGTGCGGAATTGCATGCCATCGACTTGCTGCCGATCAGCCAAGTGCTCGATCGCGCGGGACCCGTAAGCCTGCTGAAACTCGATTGCGAAGGGGCCGAGTGGCCAACACTGTTTGGGAGCGAAACTTGGCGACGGGTACCGACAATCGTGGGTGAGTATCATCCAGTGAGTTGGCAGGGCACGAAGCTGACCGTGGAGGAATTAAAAGAAAGGTTGGAGAGTGGAGGATATCAGGTGACGACGCGAGAAATCGTGCCGGGACAGGGGATTTTTCGAGCGACGAGGGAATGCGATTAAACGCAATCGCTGTTAGGCGTTTATCGGTAGCGTGGCCATATCCAAGGGCCAATTACCGTTTGAGATGTTGGTTCGCGACCGCGTCCAAGTGTTTGGCGTAACTCGTGGCAAGTTCTTCGCCGGATACTTGCAGGTCGGCGGCAAATGGCTCGCGTTCAGCGATATGTCAATCGAGAATATGGACAATGCGTCGTTTGGCGTTAGCGGATCCGAACACGACCACGTCTGAAACATGCTGCGCGCCCTCCAACTGCTGAGCGCTCTGCGAGGGTTGCTCCGTGTCGCGACCGGTGCGCCGCTCCCGCCAACAACGCCAGCCAACGACAAAAACGCCCGCACGTGCGAACGTCAGGCATCGAACTGAGGCCGGACGGCGCTAGACCATTCGCTTCCGCGCCATTAGCTCGTCATGCGTGCGCTGCAACTTAATCTCCTCCGCCGTCGCAACCTGCACTGTGTGAATGCAGATCGGCGCGTCGCGCCCCAGTTGGCGGCGCGCCGCAGTATCCATCACGTACACTTGGTGCGCTACCAAGCGACGCGCGTAAGAGTCCAGGCTGACCTGCAATATGTCGGTACGTCTTCGGGCATTTAAAGTGACGCCCTGGTGGCTGGCTTTCGATTTCAGGTGGGTTTCTAGATTCGAAAGACAAGGCCAGTCATGGGGACGGACACCCTTGGAAGCGAAGCCTGCTGAGTGTCACGACATTCTGCACTTTTATGCCCGAGTGGCCGGCGAGAACGAGCATAGTACTCCGTGCGGTTGGCACCGCCGCTGTTAACTCGCAAGTCCAAAATCTCGAAGAGGGTCGGTTTCGTTTTCCGCCACCGAAACTGTCTCGAACTCGTGAAGTCTTTACCGCTTCAGCACTTACGAAAATCAAAAAAGAGAGTACTGTTTCGAAGAGGGTCGGTTTCGGGGAGGAATGCGGCCGGCCCATGGGCAAGACCTTCAGCCAACGAGGTCCGATCCGCTATCCCTATTACCGTTGTCGATCGTACAGCGGTGGGCGCGGACCGTGCAGAGGCGTTTCTATTCTGGCCTAGTGCAGTTCCATTTTAGGTTTGGCGGTATCAAGAACACCGATTTGTACCAACTACTTGCGTACACCATCGCTGCCAATGTCCCTTACGGACTACTCGTCTATGCGGCTGGTGAGGGTGAGCCTGCCTACCACCAGGTGCCGGCGGTAGGAAAGACGCTCGAAGTTGCGGTGCTGGATGTTAAAGGCGAGCCAGATGCCATTTTAAGCTCCATCGCTTCCCTGGCCGGTCGTATCAGAAACTTGCGTGCCATGAACCTTTGTGCGGAGAGTGTGACATGACAAACTCCGCCACGAGTTCGCTGGAACCACTGTTACTGGAGAAGTACCGGAAGATAGGTCATACTCCGCCGGAATGGGCCTATCCATTGGCACCGAGTATTCCGTTCGTTGGGAACCAGTATCGACGATGGGGCGGGATCTTGGTCTACGCCAGTGCAGAGAATCTCACGCACTATGAACAAGATCCTGATCGCTTACCAGAATTTGTCAAAGACAAACGGAGGTTCAATCGGCATCGGGCATCGTGCGATGCAACGGCGGGCACATCCTATTTTCCAAACGTGCACATGGCGCCGTTTAGCAACGGCAGTCTTCTTGTCGCGGTCGCGTACTACGTGCTGCGGCGTTTTGGTGATACGTTTAATCGACCGAGTGATTTGTTAGAGTCAATCGCCGCCGCAAACTTGGGAGAATTCTCCATCAAGGTTGGCGAAGGTCGCAAGAACAAATTGAGGTGCTTAAACCCTCCTAACCAAACGAAGCCGACGCCGCAATTGCTGGAAGACTTCGCCGATCGCCTGCTGCAAGCCGTGCTGCAGATTCTCACTTCACTCGTGCCGGGAAGGCGGTGAAGCGGATGGCATTCAATGCCGCTCGGGACTACGGACAGTTCATGGTCGTTGCCATCGCCGTAGCCTTGCCGTCGTCCCCGTTCGTTGGCTGCTGGCCCTTTTTTTGGCAGTGGCCGTCCCCGGGTATTTCGTGCTGGTGTTCTATAATTGGCTGGAGGAACGAGACCTTAGGGAGGCGGATAATCGTCCCCAAGCAAGACGCGAATAGAGCTAAACTGCCGCCCCTCAATTTGCTCAAGGGACAGTGTCAACGGCTTTGTAAACTCCAAATCGGCCTCAACTCGCAACATGTGAGTTGAGGTCGATTCTCGGACGACTAGACGTTATGCCGACCGCTTTCCATTAGCCACTAGAAATCGTCGATGGCGTTGCAGAAGGGCACAGCATTCTCAACGCAGCTTGCTAAGAGAGGCGAGCAGCATGCTATACGTCTCAGGGGCCACAGCTCTTGTCGCCCATATCGCATTGCGCGAATGCGACGCTTTCCAATAATCCAGGAAAGGCCGCAGTGGCACAGCCAAGAGCGATTACGACGAGCATCAGGCTAACCATTTTACGAAGCATGTGAATTTTCCTTGTCTCGAAGGGGAAGAAGTTTGTTTCTTAATTGCTAAGCGGAGGCCAGTGCTCGCAGGGGACAAAAGATTTCAGATTT
>JBGSHH010000916.1:0-7428 GCA_041752355.1 Pirellulaceae bacterium
ACAGCGCTCCGATGGTGGTCGGCGCCAGGCAGACGAACAGCGCCACGAGTACGGTGAGACTAATTGCTTTGCCCTGGCCGGAAACCTCGACACCAAAGACAGAGAAAGGCAACAGGGTCGCAACGACGAGCAGGAAGATCAGCGTCAAAGTGGCTAGCAGGATCGCCAGCGCAATCTCGTTGGGTGTCTTCTGCCGCTTGGCACCTTCCACCATCGCAATCATACGATCGAGAAAGCTCTGGCCGGGGAGCGTTCTCACCTGAATGATCAGCCAGTCGGAGATTACCCGTGTTCCGCCGGTGACCGAACTACGATCACCGCCGCTCTCGCGCACGACCGGCGCGCTTTCGCCGGTGATGGCGCTTTCATCCACCGAGGCGACCCCTTCGATCACTTCGCCATCCGCCGGAACTGTCTCGCCAGCTTTGACGATGACAATGTCGCCGATCTTGAGGTCGGTGGCGGAGACTTCCTCAGCAAGACCGTTCTTTCCCCCACTGGAGCCCGTGAGCTTGCGAGCGATAACGGTCGTTCGACTCTTCTTGAGCGATGCCGCCTGGGCCTTGCCATGCCCTTCGGCAATTGCCTCGGCAAAGTTAGCGAACAGCACCGTGAACCACAGCCAGATCGTCACACCCAGCACAAAGGCGGACGACTCGCCGGTCGTTTGACTAAGTGAGTTCACCCATAGAATCGTTGTGAGAATGCTGCCTAGATAGACCGCAAACATCACAGGGTTACGAAGCTGCACACGCGGATCGAGTTTCCAGATCGAAGCCTTGATCGCTTCGCTGAAGATTTGTCTATCAAACATTTTTGTCGTTGTTTTGGTCATGATGATTGCTCCTAATTCGCCGTCGCCGTCAGCAAGTGTTCGACAATCGGCCCTAAAGCCAAGGCTGGGAAGAAACTCAAAGCACCCACCACAATCACGACCGCCACCAGCAGGACGACGAACAGCGGCGTGTGTGTCGGCAGCGTTCCCGGCCCAGCGGGGATGCTCTTCTTCGACGCCAGAGAGCCGGCAATCGCCAGCACCGGCAGCATCACCCAGAAGCGGCCCACGAGCATCGCCAGCCCCAGCAGTCCGTTGTAAAAGGGAGTGTTCGCCCCCAAGCCTGCGAAGGCGCTGCCGTTGTTGTTCCCCGCCGAGGAGAACGCATACAGCACTTCGCTGAAACCATGTGGACCGGGGTTAAAAATCGTTTCGCGCCCCGAGGCGGTTACCACGGCGACCGCCGTACCGACGAGCACCATCGCACAGGGAAACAGGATCGCCAGCGAAGCCATCTTCATCTCGAAGGCACCGATCTTCTTGCCCAGAAACTCTGGCGTGCGTCCCACCATCAGGCCGGAGATAAAGACCGCGACGATGGCAAACATCAACATGCCGTAGAGACCGGAGCCGACACCGCCGAAGATGACTTCGCCCAATTGCATCAACCACATCGGCACGAGTCCGCCCAACCGCGTATAGGAATCGTGCATCGAGTTCACTGAACCGTTCGAAGCGGCGGTCGTCGCCACTGCCCAGAGCGCTGAGTTGGCAATTCCAAAACGTGCTTCTTTCCCCTCCATATTCCCGCCAGGCTGAGCATCGGAAGCCGCCTGATTGGCTCCCAAATCAGCGAGCACGGGATTGCCTGTTTGCTCGCAGATCGTGGTGAGCACTAGCAACGGGACGAAGATCACCAACATCGCCGCGAGTATCGCCCAGCCCTGACGTCGGTCGCCGACCATTTCGCCGAACGTGTAGCACAACGCGGCGGGAATCAGCAGGATGGCCAACAATTGCAGGAAGTTGGAGAGCGGTGTGGGATTCTCCAAGGGGTGAGCCGAATTGACGTTGAAGAAACCACCACCATTGGTACCCAGTTGTTTGATCGCAATCTGCGAAGCCGCCGGGCCGACCGCAATTGTCTGCGTGGTAATTTCCTTGCCATCCGCAGAGACGATCGGCTGAAGCAACGTGACTTCGTGGGAAGCGCTGAACGTCTGCACGACTCCCTGCGATACCAGCAACACAGCCAATAGCAGCGATAGGGGCAGCAAAACATAGAGCGTGCCTCGCACAAGATCGACCCAGAAGTTGCCGATGGTGTTGGTCGTGTGACGAGTGAATCCTCGGATCAGCGCCACGAGCACGGCCATGCCGGCAGCGGCGGAAACAAAATTCTGCACATTAAGGGCGAGCATCTGCGTGAGATAGCTCATCGTGGTCTCGCCACCGTAACCTTGCCAGTTGGTGTTCGTTGTGAAGCTGACTGCCGTATTGAACGACGAATCCGACGAAACGGCAGGCAACGCGGCCGGGTTCAGCGGCAGCCAAGCCTGTGTCCGCTGCAATCCATAGACAGCCACAAAACTCACGAGGCTGAATGTCAACACCGCCAGGGCGTACTGTCGCCATGTCATCTCGACGGACTTGTCGACGCCGCACAGCCGATACAGGAGGCGCTCGAGTGGACCGCCGATGCGGTCCAGAAGCGGCGCTGACCCCGAGTAAACCTTGGCCATGTAAAAGCCCAGCGGCTTGACGCAGGCCAAAAGCACTCCCAAATACAGAACGAATTGTAGGAGTCCGTTAGACGTCATGAGAACTTCTCCGGTACGAGCAAAGCAGCCGCTAGATAAATCACCAGCCCGACTGCCACCACCAACGCGAGAATGATTGTCCAGTCCACGATTAGTCCTCCGCTCTTAGGCGGCCAAAGAAGATGACCAGTCCGTAGGATCCGACGAAAAAGGCGACTCCGGCCACAAGCCATACGATGTCCATTGCTAGTTTCTCCTCAATGAGTTTCATCGAATGAATTAAACCAAACGTCGTATTAAAAGAGGGTCAAGAGTCGGCAGAGCCGTATCAAAAATCTGTAAAGATGAAGTATTTCGCTGCTGACTGATTTGTCCGAGTGACCGCCGCTAGGATTGCCAGCCTCGTTTACCACCGGGCAAGTCCGCTTGGATCCAATCGATCTCAACCGCCTTGTTCTGTGACGCGAAGGGCGGGAATCTTGAGTTCGCGCTTTGTCCCGGTTACTGCCACGACTGCAAAAGCTTCCGACTTGGGCGTGGTGCTTGCGCAACTTGCGTGTTGCAGACGTCGACTTCGATGGCGGACAAAAACAATTCGATCCCAAGAAGTCGCGGAGACAAAAATGGCGAAGATCGGAAGGTGCCGATGCACCCTCGGCTACGAACCCGGCAGCCCCATCATTTCACGACATCAGATGCCTGGTCTGGCGGGCCTTGGGCAGGGAAATGATTCATGTCCGTGATAACGTTGGGCTCTGATCTGCGTCTTCTTCAACATGTCGTGATCCTCACCAGAGCACATCAAGGAAGACTGCGCTTCTATCGCTAAAAATCCCAGCGTTGCTTACCTTTCGGCAAGTCCACTTCAATCCAGTCGATCTCCACGGGCTTCTTCTGCGCCGGTAGATAGAGCCGAAGGATGCCCGATTCGTCGCGCTCGGCGGGAATCTTGAGTTCGCACTCCGTCCAGGTTTCCGCCTTGATTGCCAAGGCTTCCGACTTGCGCGAGGATTTTGCATCACCGCCCGGAAGCCACTCGATCCTGCCTTTACCATCGCCCCCGCGTAATCGCACGCGGAGTTTGGCCTCGGCGTTGAGAGCACCAGGCGCAATACCGAAGAAGGGAGCAGCGCCCGTGCCCTGGACTGTCGCAATTCCATCTACCACACTGACCTCGCACCCTCGCGCCTTCCAGCCCTTTAGTTCTGCAATCGCTCCCGGATCGTTTCGGTCGCTGGCGTCATTCGGTGCTGTCCGCTGAGTGCGGACTTTGGGTTTTCCGATTTCCTCGGGGCGGTACAACGTGGCGTCAAACCTCGGATTGGGCGTTGGCCTCACAGCTTTCGTGCGATTCAGAAAGTCCTCGATCAGGGCATCGAGTTGGCGGACCAATTCTGGTTTCGCGTCGGCGAGGTTATTCGTCTCGCTGATGTCCGCCCGCAGGTCGTAGAGCAGATAGCGATGCGCCTCGTTCTCGCCGCCATGAAAGATGCGAATCAGCTTCCAGTCGCCACGATGCACGGAGACAGAGGGCGGTAGCCAATCCGGCACCGGCGGGGAATGGGGAAAGTATTGAAAGAGCGGACGCTCCGCGATCTCTTCACCCTTCCATACCGGCAGCATGCTCCTGCCATCGAACGGTTGATCCTTCGCAAGCGGAATACCCAGAGCTTCCAGCAGCGTTGGATAATAATCTTCACTTTGTAGCGGAACGTCGCTCTTGGAGTTGGGTTCGACGACGCCCGGCCAACACACGACACAGGGGACTCGTGTTCCACCCTCGAACATGGTCGCTTTGCCGCCTCGCAGCGGCGCGTTGCTGGTTGGCACCGTGCCTTCCACTTCGCTATACATGTTGCCGCCGTTGTCGGACGTAAAGACGATGATCGTTCTGTCGGCGAGTTTGAGCCGATCGAGTGTGTCCAGCAACGTGCCCACCGCATCGTCCATGCTCTCCACCATCGCGGCATAAGTCGGACTGCGCTGCGGATCTTGGCGATTCACTCGGCCGCGATACTTCTCGATCAAGTCCCGCTTGGCATCAAAGGGGGCATGAACACTGAACATCCAGTAATTCAGGTAGAACGGTTCATCTTTGTGCTGTTCGATCCAAGCCGTCGCCTCTTTGGCCATCCGGTCTTCGATGTGCTGATGAGGAACATCGGGATCATGGTCGAAGTCTTTGAACTTCCAGGGCGCTACATAGCTTCCAGCCGGACCTGGCCCCGGATGATGAGGAACATCGACATCGAATCCATGTTCCTGTGGTGAGTAAGGTTCGTGGCCCAGATGCCACTTGCCGAAGTGCCCCGTGGCATAGCCTGCTGCCTGGAGCGATTTCGCGAGCGTGGGGTAGTCGGTTTTCAGCCGTGTGACCGGCTCCGACTGAATTGATTTAGCGGAGGGCGGCGCTGACACACCCGGCGTGGCCTTCAAAACGACTTGGGGAAGATGGCAGTTCGGCGTCGTGATGCCGGTCCTGGCTGGGCTTAGTCCGGTCAAGATTGCCGAGCGAGTCGGCGAGCAGAGTGGACTGGCCGAGTATGCACGCGAGAACGTCATCCCGCGCTTGGCGAGCCGCTGGAGGTTCGGGGTGTTGTAGAACTTCGTGTGCCCGTACAGCGTCGTGTCGGCCCACCCGAGATCGTCGGCGAGGATGAAGACGATGTTAGGGCGAGCGGATTCTTCCGCCAGGCTTAACGTGGATTGGAACACAACGAGAGCGATCGCAAACAAAGCATGTTTCATGGCGAGCAGCACAGGATTGAGGCTAACGGAATTGGCGGCGGGGCTTAGCTCGATGAGTGTTGCGGGCAGGGATTACTCTTTTCCCTGCTTCAGCAGTTCGAGCATCCCTTTCCCCATCGCCTCACGAGCAGGTAGGTCTCGGCGTTTTGGTTGTAATGATAGCCTTGGTTCGTCGGCGAATCTTCCAGCTCACGCCAAAAGTCGCGTGTCCTGCGTTTCATAAGCTGGATTTTCGTCTCGACTTTCCTACCGCCTCCTCCGCTACGAACTGGTCGGCTAACAGTCGGATTCACGTTCGGGCGGAACGCGAGCGCGACCTGACCGCTGCCGTGATACTCGACCCTCTCCCCGAGCAGTTCCCACACCCGACGTTTCAGGTGAATGATTCGCATCCCAAGAAACGACACAAGCCCTGACATTATCAGGGCTTGCATTCAGCGGAGGGCAAGGGACTCGAACCCTCAACCCCTTGCGGGGCAACTGATTTCGAATCAGTCGGAAGCGGCATAGGCAACTGATTTATCTAGTTATCTCTCTATTGATTTCCCCTTGTGTTTCCCGATACTTAGGCCAATTGGCGTTACACCGAAATTGATGGCGTTACACCAAAATTGGTTCAATGTGTAACGCCGGTGTAACGCCGTTTCGCAACCGGGAGATATAAGCGATGGCCATTCCGTTCACGCAATCAGCCCTAAATCGTCTGCTGGATCAGCAAGGCGAACGCCTGGTGGTACACGACGCCAAGGTGAAGGGACTGCGGGCCGAGTTACGGGCCGGCGGCCAAGTGACGTTCTACCTGTTCCGGCGGTTGCCTGGTGCTGGTCGGTCCGGTCGGCCGGTGCGAGTGCGGGTCGGTGGTTTCCCTGAACTGACGGTTGACGACGCGCGACGCCAAGCGGCCGAACTGCTGAACGAGATGGCCAAGGGGACGAATCCCACCATCGCCCGCAAGCGACGTAAGCAGGAAGCGACGTTTGGGGAGTTGTTCGATCACTGGCTAGAGCATCACGCCAAGCTGCATAAGAAAACGTGGGATGAGGACAAGCGTCAATACGATGCCTATCTCACTGGTTGGAAGAATCGGCAGCTATCGACCATCGACAAGCCGGACGTGCAATCGCTGCATGCCAAGATCGGCAAAGCCAACGGACCCTACACGGCGAATCGCCTGCTTTCTCTGGTCCGTGCGATGTTCAACAAAGCGGCCGACGTTGGTTTCGGCGGCAGCAATCCGGCGGTCGGTATCCGCAAGTTCAACGAAGAATCACGGGACCGCTTTCTGCAACCCGATGAACTCCCCAAGTTCTTTACAGCGGTAGCGGCCGAAACCAATACGACGTTTCGGGACTTCGTGCTATTGGCATTGTTCACGGGTGCGAGAAGTGCCAACGTGCGAGCGATGAGGTGGGATGAAATTGATCTGGATCGGGCCGAGTGGCGGATACCCGATACAAAAGCGGGCCGGCCCCAAGTGGTCTATCTGCCTGAACCTGCGATTCGCATCCTGGCCGAGCGTAAGCAACACGCCGGCAACAATCCGTGGGTGCTGCCGAGTTACGGCAAAACGGGCCATATCGCCGAAGTGAAAGTCGGTTGGAAGCGACTGCTAGAGCGGGCCGGCATCGCCAATCTACGTGTTCACGATCTGCGGCGAACGCTGGGAAGTTACCAAGCGATCAATGGGGCATCGCTGGCCATCATCGGGGCCAGTCTCGGCCATTCACAACCAACGACGACGCAAGTTTACGCACGGCTCACGACAACGGCGGTGGCCGAGAGCGTCAGCAAGGCGGCCGACTTCATCGTCTCCACTAGCAAGCCCAAAGCTGATGAACAGCAGGAAGGGGCAAGCAATGGCAAAGCGTAAGAAAAGAAACAGCGGAGCGCATTTAGCTACGTTTCAAGATGTAATGCAATTGCCCGACACGCTTCTTGGTGATCTCGTTCGTGCTGATGAGGACCCCGTCATCGAAGGCATCCCGCATTCGCAACATAGCAAGAATGCCACTAACTTTGCACGTTAACTCCTTGTTTTTCCAGGGCTTTCTTCAACTCGGCGCGAGGGCGTTTCATGAGGCTGTAGTTCTTCGGCGGCGTTTGCGTACGCGGGGCTCAAAGCGACCGGGACGTAAGGGATTCACA
>JBGSHH010000917.1:0-5918 GCA_041752355.1 Pirellulaceae bacterium
ATATGGTGTTCATCAAGCTCCGCGTTATGGGTGAGGACTTTCTCTTGTCCTGGCTACTCGCGGACGCTGGTCTTGTGCGTAGCTAGGGTTTGGTGAATCAAACGGCATCACGCGGAGCGTGATGAGTACTATATGGTGTTCATCACGCTCCGCGTGATGGGTGAGGACTTTCCCTTGGCCTGGCTACTCGCGGTCGTTGGTCTTGTGCGTAGCTACAGTGTGGTGCATCAAACGGCATCACGCGGAGCGTGATGAGTACTATAGTGTTCATCACGCTCCGCGTGATGGGCGAGGACTTTCCATTGGCTCGGCTACTCGCGGACGCTGGTCTTGTGCGTAGCTAGGGTTTGGTGAATCAAACGGCATCACGCGGAGCGTGATGGGTACTATATGGTGTTCATCACGCTCCGCGTGATGGGTGAGGACATTCCCTTGGCTCGGCTACTCGCGGACGGGTCATGAACATAGCTAGGGTGTGGTAGATCAAACGGCATCACGCGGAGCGTGATGAGTACTATGGTGTTCATCACGCTCCGCGTGATGGGTGAGGACTTTCTCTTGGCCTGGCTACTCGCGGACGGGTCTTGAACGTAGCTGCGGTGTGGTGCATCAAACGGCATCACGCGGAGCGTGATGGGTACTTTGTGTTCATCACGCTCCGCGTGATGGGTGAGGACTTTCCATTGGCTCGGCTACTCGCGGACGGGTCATGAACATAGCTGCGGTGTGGTAGATCAAACGGCATCACGCGGAGCGTGATGAGTACTATAACTCCTGACACACTTCGTGCGCGGCGGCAATCGTTGAATCGATGTCTTCGTCGGTATGCTTGTCGGAGACGAACAACGCCTCGTACTGACTGCAGGGGAAATAAACGCCACGCTCGATTAACCCCCAGAAGAATTTAGCGTAACGAGCCGTGTCGCTTTGGCTGGCGGTGTCCCAGTTGGTGACCGGTTGATCGTTAAAGAACAATGTCAGCATGCTGCCCACGCGCTGCACCTGGTGCGGGATATTCGCGGCCTGCGCTGCGGCGCTAAGTCCCGCTGCCAGTCGCGCGCTCTTGGCTTCCAGGCGAGCGTAAGGCGGGTCGGACTTGAGTAGCTTGAGCGTCGCACTGCCAGCGGCGGTGGCGATCGGATTCCCGCTCAGCGTGCCGGCTTGATAGACCTTGCCTGCAGGCAGAACTTGATTCATGATCTCGCGTCGCCCGCCGTAGGCCGCCAGCGGCAGGCCACCACCGACGATCTTGCCCAGTGTTGTCAGGTCGGGTGTGATGCCGAAGCGTGCTTGTGCGCCGCCGTAAGCAAGTCGAAAGCCGGTCATGACTTCGTCGAAGATCAACAGTGCGCCGTGTTGCTTCGTGAGTGTCGTGAGTGCCTTCAGAAACTCCGGCGTGGGGATCACCAAACCCATGTTGCCGACGACCGGTTCCAAGATCACACCGGCGATCGTCGCGCCTTGTTCCGCGAACATCGCTTGCAGTTGGGCGACATCGTTGTAGCGGAGGATCAGCGTGTCTTGGGTTGTTCCCTTGGTGACGCCTGGCGAATTGGGGGCGCCGAGTGTGGCGGCGGCGCTACCGGCGGCGACGAGCAAACTATCGACATGCCCGTGATAGCAACCCGCAAACTTGACGACGCGATCGCGGCCAGTAAAACCCCGCGCCAGGCGAATGGCGCTCATGGTCGCTTCGGTGCCGGAATTCACGAGACGGAGTTTTTCCACCGAAGGGACGGCCTCGATGATTTGCTCAGCGAGGATGTTCTCGGCCTCCGTGGGCGCGCCGAAACTGGTGCCGCGCTCGACTGCCGCTTGAATGGCCGCTTTCACTTCGGGATGGGCATGCCCCAGAATCATCGGCCCCCACGAGCCGATGTAGTCCAGATACCGATTGCCATCGACATCAAACAAGTACTGCCCCTCGCCGCGCGCCATCACCAGCGGTTCGCCCCCCACGCCGCCAAAAGCACGGGCGGGACTATTCACACCACCGGGCATGAGTTCCAAAGCACGCTGAAAAATCTCGTGGCTGCGTTGTCGCGAAGGCATGGGTGGAGTTGGGAACGTGGTAGGGATGAATAACGAGTCCTATGTTATCGCCTTTTCTAGTCGTCCCCAAGGTCCCCTGGAACCGTCCACCACGATGGCTCGCGATCGTTGGTCTTGCGTTTAGCGATGGTGTGGTAGATCAATCGGCATCACGCGGAGCGTGATGGGTCCTTTGTGTTCATCACGCTCCGCGTGATGGGTGAGGACATTCCCTTGGCCTGGCTACTCGCGGACGGGTCTTGGACGAAGCTATGGTGGTGGTAGATCAAACGGCATCACGCGGAGCGTGATGAGCACTATGGTACTATTGTACTATTGTGTACTACCCCACGGTGACTTCCGGCGCGTTAGAATAGCGTACTTACCCCTTCACACATTTTTGCTTCGAGGAAACTTCCCGATGAAACTCGCTTCACTACTTGCGCTGGGTTGCTCACTCATGGCCAGCGTCCTCCTGGCCGCGGATGAGAAAAAGGAATCGCCTGTGTACGAACTGCGCACCTATTACGCGGCTGAAGGCAAGCTCGACGCGCTGCATGCCCGCTTCCGCGATCACACTTGCAAGCTGTTTGAAAAGCACGGCATCAAGAATATTGGTTACTGGGTGCCGCTCGATAATCCGGAAGGCAAACTCGTCTACCTGCTCGAGTTTCCCAGTCGCGAAGCTGCTAAGAAATCGTGGGGAGCATTTGCCGCCGATCCCGCTTGGAAGGCCGCCCACGCCGCTTCCGAAAAGGATGGCAAGCTGGTGGCGAAAGTGGAATCGCTGTACATGCAGACGACTGACTTCTCGCCCGAGCTAAAAATCGAGAACCTCGGCGATCGCGTGTTTGAACTCCGCACCTATACCACCACGCCGAACAATCTCGACGATCTCGACGCCCGCTTCCGCGACCACACGATTAAGCTCTTCGCTAAGCATGGCATGACGAACCTGGTCTATTTCCATTTGATGCCCGATCAAAAGGGGCATGAAAACACGCTGGTTTATTTCCTGTCGCATAAGAGTCAGGAAGCTGGCAAGAAATCGTTCGATACGTTTCGCGCCGATGCCGATTGGCTCGCCGCGCGTAAAGCCTCGGAAGAGAAAGCTGGCGGTTCGCTGACGACCGAAGGCGGCGTGGTGAGCGTGTATCTCAAGCCGACCGACTATTCGCCCCTGAAGTAGTTCGTGGCGTCAACGATTCAATGTCCCCGGCGTTTCGGACCAGGGCCTGCGAGTTATCTCCGCGGCGCTGGGGTGCGACGGGTGCGATTTTTAACAATCTCTGGACACGAAACCAATTTGGCGCTGGCGGGAGCGAACCACTGACAGGATGTTCTCGCCCTGGGTGATTCATGTTTCTTGCTTGGCGTACGCAACTTCGGGAAGCCCAGCAGGCCTGCGAAGTAGGCCGGTTGGAAGATGCTGCGCGACAACTGTCGGAACATAACCTCCGCCAGTATAAGCCGGGCGAGGAACTCGCCCGCCAACTGGCTGCGGCCTATATTCAGCGGGCGGCCCGCCGGGGTGAGGAACAAAACTACGCTGGTGCGTGGCACGATTTGCAGCAAGCCCGCGATTTGGCGGGGCAAAGCGATGCCTGGCTGCGAACGGAGCGCCGCATCGCCCTGCTGGCGCTCACCAGTGTCGAACCAGCGCTTTGTTCCGGCGAATTCGCGACGGCCATCCGTAAGCTGGGCGATTTAAAGACGGTGCTGCCGACCGATATCGTCCGCGATAGCCAAGAAGCGGCGCGGAATGTCGAATCGGCTCATAATCTGGCCCGCCGTGGCAAGCTCGCCGAAGCCGACGAACAGCTGCAAGCGGCGCTCCGCCTGCGCCCGGAGTGGTCTTCGCTCGTGGCGCGTCGGGCGGAACTTAAATCTCAGCAATCCCAGCTGCGGCAGCAATCCGAAGCTCTGCATAAAGCGATGCTGGAGAAGCAGTGGAACGAAGCGCTATTGCTCGCCGATCAACTCCTCGCTCTTGCGCCAGACTATCGCCTGGCGCGGGAAGCGAAACAAAAAGCCTGGGCCCAAGCAGGTGCGAACATGACCGACTCCCGCCCGCATGCGGAAACACAGTACTGGCCGCATCAAGTGGTGCGCACCGCCGCGCTGCAACTCGCGACGCCGCGCGAGACCGCTGGCACCCGTTTTTTGTTGTGGGTCGATGCGGTCGGCGGTTATTTGGTGTGTCTGGCGGACGAGATTTGGCTCGGTCAGGCGGGCGCCGGGAACGACATCGCCGTGCCGATTCTGGCGGAACTTTCCCGTAAACATGCCAAATTGCGCCGCGTCGAGGGAGGATACGTGCTCGAAGGAGTACATCCGGTGTCGATGGACGGCAAGCTTTTGACCGGCAAGCGGCTCTTAACCGATGGTGACGAGTTTGAACTGGGTCGCGGCGTGCGACTTCGTTTTCGTCAGCCCCATGCTTTATCAGCCACCGCGCGACTGGAATTTGTCAGTCGGCACCGAACACAGCCAGGCTGCAACGCGATTTTGCTGATGGCGGAGTCGTGTGTGCTGGGCAAACAATGGCAGGATCACGTCCTCTGCCGCGACTGGGAACACGAAGTGATCTTGTTTCGCCAAGGAGACGACCTTTTCTGCCGGACGGCGGAACCTATGGAGATCGACGGCGTCTCTGTTGATGGTCGTGGCCGTTTGCACCCCAATTCCCGTGTTGTGGGGAGCGACTTTTCGTTTTCACTGGAACTGATCACCACAAACGCTGAAAGGAATTGCTAGCTGGCCGGTATCTAGAGATGTATTCCAGGTGCAGGAAAGAGCAGGCGATTTTGTTGCAAGTCCTTTTTTGTCAAAGACTTGCGCTAGTATAATTCGCTTTGTTCGCGATGCCTGCCACCTGCGGATACGCAAAAGCCTGCGCGGCTCCGCAAGAAAACCGAGCGCCAGGCGAATAAACATCGCTCTCCAACCAGTACGCGAAATGCGCGCTATTGGATTGCCCCACGTTGCCACTAACAGGGTAAAATGACCATGCCAGACGACCCCCGAACAATCGACGTGCTCGATACAGGTGGGAACGCGTCGGCGCTTTTGGATTCCGATCGCTCGGCAACGCCGGTCGAGGTTCGACCTCCGACCCCCACTTCCCGAGGCCCCGTCATGAAGTTCGCCTACGCCACTGGCGCTCGCCCCCTCGATGGTTACACCATCAAGCGCGGGATCGGCGTGGGCGGATTCGGCGAAGTCTATTTCGCCACGACCGACGCTGGCAAGGAAGTCGCGCTCAAACGCGTGCAGCGCAATCTCGATATCGAGCTGCGGGGCGTGACGGTCTGTCTCAATCTCAAACATCCCAATCTGATTTCGCTCTACGACATCAAGTACGACGAGCAAGGTCAGGCGTGGGTGGTGATGGAATACGTCGCCGGCGAATGCTTGAAAGACGCCATCGATCGCAATCCCAATGGTTTGCCGCTGGAAGAAGTGCGCGCCTGGCTGCAAGGCATTTGCGCAGGCGTTGGCTATTTGCACGATCATGGCATCGTGCATCGCGATCTTAAGCCGGGCAATCTCTTCAGCGATGAAGGGATGGTCAAGATTGGCGACTATGGCCTCAGCAAATTCATTTCGTGCAGTCGTCGCAGCGGCCAGACCGAAAGCGTCGGCACGTTTCATTACATGGCGCCTGAGATCGGCCGCGGTTCCTATGGCCGCGAGATCGATATCTACGCGCTAGGGATCGTGCTGTATGAAATGCTCACGGGGAGCGTCCCGTTCGATGGCGAGAGCAGCCAAGAAATCATCATGAAACATCTGACGGCCGATCCGGACGTCAGCAGTTTGCCGCAGCCCTTCGCCGATGTCATCACCAAGGCGATGCGCAAAGATCCGCAACATCGCTTCCACGA
>JBGSHH010000918.1:0-24191 GCA_041752355.1 Pirellulaceae bacterium
GCGACCGCGCCGCAAGTCGCCTCGCGTCGCACCGGCGGTTTAGCGGGTCGTTTGCAAGCGATTCGTCGGGCCGATACCCCGAACGAAGCGACCGAAGAGGTCGTCGAATCGGCACCTGCGTATGCCAAGCCTGCGGTGAGCACGCCCATGACGGCTACACGGGTGAGTCCCGCCCCTTTGAGCGCCGAAGAGGTGGACGCGGTAGAAGAATCTGCGGATGTCGTGGACGATTCGATTCCCTCGGTATTGCGTCGCCCTGCCAGTGTTGGCGTGGTCGGCAGTCCATCGGATAAAGCCTTACCATCGGCGTCGAGCGTGCGGCCTTCGCAACGCTCCGGCATCGTGCAACCTTATACCGCGCCTGCCGCGACGCCTGCGTATGCAGCGCCTGCGGCGCCGCCTACTCGTTCGACGACGACCACCGCTCCAGCGGCGGCAGCGACTCGTCCCAGCCAACGACTTTTGACGCTCGCCAGTGGCGCGAATGCTTCCTTGTCAGTCGAGACAAATGGCCCGAAAGCGATGACGCTCGGCAAACCAGCGACCTACACCGTGGTGGTGAACAACCTGGGTGTGGGTGATGCGGATGATGTCTACGTGGCGGTGAATTTGCCGGCGCATGTGGAACTTGGTTCGGTGCAAGGAACCGTCGGGGACGCGACGCCGGACGGCGCTGGCAAAGAACAACGCCTGGTGTGGAAGATCGATCGCGTGGCGGGGCGCGGCAGCGAGAAGCTGACGCTAGAACTAACACCCACGATTGGCGAGCCGATCGAGTTGAATGTCGAATGGACGATGGCTCCGCCGATGATTACGTCGCAAGTGGAAGTTCACGAGCCAAAGCTGACGATGGTGCTCAAAGGCCCCAAGGATGTGCAGTACGGCGAAACGGCCGTCTATCAAGTCATTGTCGCCAATCCTGGTACTGGCGATACGGACGATGTGACGGTGAATCTCGTGTCGGACGACGCGACTGCCGCCGACGCCAAGCGACTGGGGACCATTGCTGCCGGACAACAAAAAATCATCGAAGTCAGCATGACCGCCAGTCAGGCAGGCGTGATGAAGATGCACTTCGAGGCGAAGAGCGGCGCTCTTCAGGCCGAAGCGGTCGAAGAAGTGCAAGTGCGGCGCGCGAATATCGAACTGGCCATGCAAGGGCCGCAGTTGGTCTTCGCGGGTAGCGATGCCACCTACTCCGTGACGGTGAAAAACGCCGGCGATGCACCGGCCGAAAACGTGCAATTGGGTGTGTTGTTGCCTGAAGGGGCGGAATACCTCGGCGGCATCAACGGCGCGAAAGCCAAGGGTGGCCAATTGGTTTGGAATGGTGGCGCGTTGGCGGCGGGTGCGATCGCTCGCTACGAATTCACCTGCGTGCTGTCGACCGCCGGGACGAGCGACGTGCAATTGCAAGCTCAATCAGGGGATCTGGTCGCGGACGCGGTGGCGACAACCAAGGTGGAAGCGGTGGCCGATTTGAAACTGGTAGTGGCCGATCCGCCTGGTCCGCAGCCTGTTGGCGACGAGGTGACGTATCAGGTCACGATCACCAATCGCGGCACTAAAGCGGCGCGTAAAGTGGCGGTGGTCGTCAATTTCTCGGATGGAATCGAACCGACCAGCGTCGAAGGGGGCAAAGCGGAAGTGGGTAGTGGTCAAGCGTTGTTCCAACCGATTGCGTCGATCGAACCGGGTGCCGATCTGGTGCTGAAGATCAAAGCCAAGGCGTCGAAGG
Organism: Pirellulaceae bacterium; assembly: GCA_041752355.1. GTDB lineage: Bacteria > Planctomycetota > Planctomycetia > Pirellulales > Pirellulaceae > JAEZGD01. Next base: position 1,739 of record JBGSHH010000918.1, read on the forward strand.
CAGGCAGCCATATCTTCCGCGCGGAAGTTCGCTGCACCGATCCGGAAACGCGTCTGGCTTCGGAACAAACGAGCCGCTTCTTCGGCAGTGGCAACAGCATCGCCACGAGCGAAGAGACCGATGCCGCACCGCAATTAGTGCCGAGCGTAGGTGCCAAGCCCATGACGTCGAAGTTGCGGTAAGAGGCAGGCGGGACGCCTACCCCACTTAATACTGAGTGAGTTAACGGGCGTAAGCGAAGCCTTCGACGTCAAGCTTTAGGCGGAAGACGGCTTCCTTGGCGGCGACGGTGATGTAGAGATAGGGGCCATGAAAGTGGCAGTTGGTCGATTTCTCTCCGCCAGCATCGTATTGGCGGAGCAGTTTACCGGTGGTGGTATCAACCACATTCACCACGCCGCCGATCCACATGCAAACATAGCAACGACCGGCGGAATCGAAGATCAAGCCATCAGGGTCGAACTTGCCGCCGCGAATTTTGTCCTTCGTCTCAGCGGGGAAGTCGATCAACACGCGTTGGTTGCTTGCGACGCCTGCGGGGGAGAGATCGAAGATCAACAGGCGATAGCGTTGGCTCTCGGCCACGACGAGTTGCTTCTGATCGGGGGTCACTCCCAGGCCATTGGGAAAGGCCAGATCTTTGACAAGTTGCGAGACCTTCTTGGTTTCAATGTCATAGCGATAAACAGCACCGCTGGGATTCTCGGCGCTCGAGCCGCCGGGATCGCTGAAGTAGATGTTGCCAACCAAGTCGAGCGCGACATCGTTGATCGACTTGAAGCGTTGGCCTTCGTAACGTTCGGCAAGGACCTCGGCCATCTTGCCATCGAGCGAAATGCGCAACAACCGCCCTGCCCCGGCGTCGGCGACGATCAACCGCCCTTCCCGATCGAGCTTGAGCCCATTGGCTTGCGGCTTTTGTCCCGGCATAGGGGCAATGATATTGAGATCGCAGAAAATCAACGCGGTGCCATCGACGGCGATGCGACCGATGTTGCCATTGCCGCGATAGTTCACCACGTACAGATGGCCTGTGTGATCGAGGGTGGGACCTTCGGCGAATTCAAAGCCGGTGGCGTAGAGTTCCGGCTTGATGGAATGCGAGGGAGGGAGTGTGTCGGGTTCGGCGGCGGCTGCTCGACCGAGGAAACCCATGACCAGGAGCAGTGCGAAGCAGATACGCGGCATGATGTTCTCGCGGAGTGGGAGCGAGCCCGGCCGGCGAGAGATTTAATCCACGCGGGCAGGCTCGAAACTCAATGGATGTTCCGACAGTGCATCGGTGATCCTAATCGCCAGCTTGCCTGTGAGCAAATCCTCGATTTTCTGTCCGACGACTTCGGCGCGCCAGCCGGTGGCCAAAGCGGGGAGATCATCGGGCGCGTAATCTTCGAGTCCGAGGCGATAGGCGATGAGTTCGCGGACGTCTTGCGCGGTTCCGACGATGCTGGGCGCGACTTGGGCGCCACGACAAATGCTGCCGAGCGCCGTGCTGAGGAACTGGCCGATGAGGGTGAGTTGCGAAAGATTCGAGCCGCGCAGATGTTTGGGATAATCGCGGTCGGGGAGCGCCAAAGCGCGTTCGATGCAAGCGGCGATCTTGGGCATGTGGCGCTGCAGATCGCCTCGCTCCAAGCCGCGCACGGCGGAGATGCGTTTGGGGTCGGCTGTGCCGCGCTTGGCGAGTTCGACGAGCAAGTCATCACGCAGGACGCGCTTGGCGGGAATGTTGCGGCGTTTGGCTTCTTCCTCGCGCCAATGCCAGAGTTCGCGCAAGATGGCGAGCGACTTGGTCGACATGCCGGAGATGCCGGAGACGCGACGCCAACGCTCGCTCGTTTCCGCTTCCTCGACGGTATGCTGCCAGGCTTGCATTTCGGTTTCGAGCCAGGATCGTCGTCCCAGTTTGTCGATTTGGCCCACGAGCGTGTCGCGAATCTGTTCGAGATAGACGACGTCTTGCAGCGCGTAGGTGAGTTGGTTCTCCGACAAAGGGCGTTTGCGCCAGTCGGTGCGCGTCTCCCCTTTGTTCAGCGATTTGCCGACGAGTTTGGAGATAAGCGTGCCGTACGCGGCGGGATACTCCATGCCGATGAGGCCAGCGGCGATCTGCACATCGAGGAGGTTATGTGGTCGCTTGCCAATGGCGGATTTGCAGAAGCGGAATTCCTCGCGGCCGGCGTGAACGATGGTCTCGCGACCGGGCTCGGCGATCATTTCCCAAAACGGATTGATGTCTTCCACGGCATGCGTATCGACCACCGCCAGGCGACCGGCGGCGGCAATCTGCAGCAGGCAAAGGTCGGGACGGTAGTTATCTTCAGAGACAAATTCCGTGTCGAAACAAATCGCCTTGGCGTCTTGAATCGACGCGAGGAAATCCTTCAGATGTTGATCGGTATTGATGAAATCGTATTGCACTAACCGCGGTATCCGTAGGCGCGAGTTGTGATGTTCGTCGAGATAAACGAGATAAAGGGGGGACAAGTGCCCTTCATTATTGAGTGTAGTTCGCGATCACTCGTTTGGGCAGGGGGTGGAAATATCACCACCCTTGGGGCGAGTGGAGGTTCTGTTAAACTGCCGATATGCCGCATTCGCCCGCCGACAATCGCGAGAACCATCAAAAAAGGCCGGAAATCTGGCTGCGGACGAATGTCCGCGCGCTGGGGGTTGGGTTGGTCGTCGTGATGTTTCTGTTGCTGTCGGGGGTGAGCGCGGTGCTGATCGCAGATCGATACCCGTGGGGGATCTGGCTGAAGATAACAGGCTGGGGGGCGATTGTGGTTTGCGGGTATGTGAGTTTGAGTTTGCTCTATCAAATGCGTGTCCCGCGGTTGGCCTATCAAGATGATGAGATGCTGGTGTACCTGCGATCGGCAACTCCCGTGCGGGTGCCGATTGAGGTGGTGGAACTATTTTTTGCCGGTCAAGGAGAAAGTATGACGCCGGGCAGCGCCGCAGGATCCACTCGCTCACGCACGGTCGTGATTCGCCTGGCGGAAGCGGCGACGCAGTGGCACGATTTGCCGATCCGTACCGCACTGGGGCAGTGGCAAGAAGCGTACATCATCCTGCGCGGCACGTGGTGCGAACCGCTGACGCCGGAAATCTTCAAGCGTTTGAATCGACGATTGGCCGAGGTTCATCGCGAGCGACGCTCGGCTAACTTGGAGACGCCTGCATGACGCGCTTGCTCGTGAGTGTTCGCAATCGTGAGGAAGCCATCGATGCTTTGGCAGGTGGCGCGGACCTGATCGATATCAAGGAACCGACGCGCGGCGCGCTAGGAGCCACGGACGCGCGCGTTTGGCGAGAAGTGCTGGAGGTCGTGGCTGGTAAAGTGCCGGTGAGCGCAGCGCTGGGAGAACTGCTGGAATGGACGGATTTTGATTTTGCACGCCAAATTGAAGGCTTGGCGATGGTGAAAGCAGGCTTAGCGAATTGCGCCCATGAATCACATTGGCCGCGGAGGTTGCTAGAACTTCGTGATGCCTTGCCTCCGGGGACAACCTTGGTGGCAGTGGCTTATGCCGATCACCTGCTCGCCCGGTCGCCCCCACCATGCGAAGTGATGGAAGTGGCGCGGCAGCTGGAATTGGAGACGCTGTTGGTCGATACGTTCGACAAGCGGTCCGGCGACCTGCTTTCGCATTTAGCGCTGGGGGAAATCGAGGCCTTGCTTACACGAGCACAGGGAGTTGGTTTGCGCGTTGCGTTGGCTGGGGCGCTGCGCATCCCTACGATTGTTAGCGTCGTGCGACTGCAACCCGATTGGATCGCGGTGCGTGGTGCCGCGTGTGAGGATGTGGATCGGCAAGGCAGCATTTCACGTGAACGCGTGGCGGCAATTGCTGCAATGCTGAGTTCGGAAGTAGGAATTGGACAAAAAGAATTTCCTGCATTTTCTTGACGCGCGCAATTCTACTTCGGATATTAACGCTTGCGGCACTTGCCTGGTAACCGCTTTTCTTCGCTATGGCAAGTTGCATCTCGTCCCGTTGCCGCGAAAGTTACTCATATAATTGGGGGAGCCACATCATGCCTCACTCCGTCCTTGAAGCGATTAAGCTTGGTATTTGGGACTATGAACCGAACGATGAACGAGCACCACGTTTCGATGCGACCGTCGCGATGCCTGGCACGGAAGAGAAGCTTTCCGTCTTGGCGACGCGAATCGAGCAAGGATTACCACTGTGGCATCCCAGCGATCGATTGAACTTCGAAGATCAGGAGATTTGAGACTATTGCTTGCGCAGCCAGGCGGGCATTTGGCGCCAAACGATGCGCTGCGTGGTCGCCTGCACGAAGTTGAAGACCTGGTCGCGCTCGTCGGAAGGCGAGTGCTGAATCCAGCGATGAGACTGCTTTTGCAGCAGTCCGAGTTGGGCGGCTTGATCGCTATTGGCTTTGGGATCGAGGAGTTGGGCGAGGTTCCAGCGCTCGATATCGGCGAGTTGGCGGTCGATAAAGGCGGGGCGTTGGTTGGTGGGAAGTTGCTGAAACTGACCTGCCAGCAAATGCACATACGACTCCGCCAGCAGTTCGGCGTTGTGTTGCAGCGTTTGTTGTTGCTCGGTCGAGGTGGCTAATTCCGCCACACGTGGTTTAGCACCGCGATCGAGCTCCTGGGCGATGCGTGCTGCCAGTTGTCGGCGTACGCCATGAGAATGCTCGGCAAGATCGCAGGTCGCCAGCCAGCAAACGGTGCCATCTTCGACCGCGCGAATCATCTGCGCGTGTCGTTCACCGGTCGCCTGGACGATCCAGCGATCAATTTTAGCGATTAACTCATCGAGGGTGGCTTCCGGAGATTGGGCGCCTTGGGGGTCGAGCTTTGCGAGTTTGGGCCACGCGGCGATGAGTTCGATTTGTTCCTGCATGAAGGGAGTGCGAGTTTCTGGAGTGAGCGTCGCATACTGCTCGGTGCGATAGTCGAACCACACCGCTTGCAGCGTTTGAATGTTGGATGTCAGTTGCTGCTGATAGCGGGGCGAAAGCTCAGTGGCGGAATTCGGCGGAGTGAAATCAGCGGTTAGCTCGCGTTGCAAACGATCGACCCAAGCCTGTTGCACTTGGCGGGGCTGCTGACGAAGATCCTGCAGAACCAAGCATCGCATCAATTGCTCGCGGCTGGCCGTGGCAGGCGACACAGGTAGCGACCACAGCCAATAGCCGCCCCCCAGTGCGATACTGGTGACGGCCAGTAAAGTGATCAGGGTCAATGTTCCGCGATGCTTCGTAAACATGCTGTGCAAGATTAACGACGAGGGCTGGTGGGCCTATAGGGCCGAGAGGAGATTGCCAAAATGCTCCCCTGCTGCGGGGTATTGGAGCGATTCCGTGTCTGCGAGCCAAGGCCAATCCGGAATGCTATCAACGCCGCCGGCGCGATCTGCTACAGTAATACTCGTCGTCGCTTTAAAAAGTGTCAGACGGCGGGGTAAATCAGGACAATTCCGCGTCTATCGATCGACCACAAGGATCGCAACATGCCAGGGTTCAGTACGGAAGTGCCGCACACGCTAGGTCGCGAGGCCGCTCTCGCCAAGCTCAAGAATTTTGCCGAAAAGGTACGCGAGAAGTACAAGGATCAGGTCAGCAGCATGACGGGCGATTGGACCGATAACGTGCTCAAGTTCGCCTTGACCACGTATGGGTTCACCATCAGCGGCGTGCTGACCGTGGAAGACGAACTAGCCAAGTTGGAGGCCACGCTGCCTTTTGCCGCTCTGGCCTTTCGTGGCAAGATCGAGCAATCGTTCAGCAGCGAAATCAAGAAGGCGTTATCGGCATAGGTACGACAGCTATTCCAGCCAAACGCGGACTTCCTTCGTCGCTTCACGATGGCCGAAAATTGGCCCTGGTGCGTAGCCGCGCCGGCGCACATCGGCAGTGAGCTGCGCCAAGTCGTTGCCTTGCGCTTTGATGCGTGCGAGCAGGTCCTCGTCAATAAGCGCGCTGAGGTCATCGATCGAAGTTGCGGGACAGGTCAATTCAACCTTCGTCTGCCCTGCTTCGGTGACGCGAATCTTGAGTTGGCGCGAAAGCTGAGCGAAGTCCGCATCGCGCCGCGGGGCGGCCACCAACCGCAGGCTCTGCGCCGCATCGGATTCTTGCTGCCAAATCTCGCGAAACACGCGATTCCAAATCACCGGCGTTCGGAGGCCTTCGAGGTAGTACTTCAGCCCATGAAATGCCCGCAGCAAGAATACCAGCCCCGGTGAACCAGCGATGCGGAAGTTCCAACGATCCGCTCCCAAGATGTCCGCAACACGTTCGCCCAGACGCCATTGTCGCGCGTCATGCACCACCGGTGCGAGAAATGGCTCGAACAAAACCTGACACAGCGGCGGGAGTTTCGACGCGAGTGGTTCCAGATACTTGGCATCGAAACCGAGCGTCAAGAACAGTGGCCAAGGATTCTCGGCGCGGGTGATGGTGCTCTGAATTAATCGCAGCAGTGCGTGGCGCTCGGTGTCGCTGGGCCGAAAAACACAGCCAAAATCGTAGACGACGATTTGCGGTCCCTGAGCCGTCTGCCGAAAACGCAGGTTACCGGGATGCAGATCGGCATGGATCGCACCGCGCACAAACAAACTCTCTAGCGACCACTTTACCAGCCGATTGCCGAGCAATCGCCGGTTGTCTTCACTCCAACTTTGTTCGACACTCTGCCATGTCTCGCCTGACTCCCAGGTAGTGACCAGTATGTTGGGACGGCAAAGTTCATCAACAACCGCCGGTACGATAACGGCATCATCGTGGGTATGATGCTGCGCGAACTCGCGTTGTGTGGCGGCTTCTTGAGCATAGTCGAGTTCGCGCTCTAAGTCGGCTAGTATCGCTCCGCGATAGCCTGCCAGGTCAAAGCCTCGTTTCAAGTTGCCCAGCGGCGTGCTCAGCCAACCCAGCAGGGACAAGTCCGTATGCACGCTTTCGCGAATGCCCGGGTACTGCACCTTAATGGCCACTTCGCGCCCATCGCGCAGCAGCGCGCGATGGACTTGTCCTAGAGATGCGGCATGTCCAACCTCGTCGATTTCACTCAGAACATCCTGCCACGCACAGCCCCAGGCGGCATCGAGTTCTAGCGCGATCAGCTCCCAGGGTAGTGGTTCGGCGCTTTCCAGGAGCGGCGCAAAGTCGTTGTGGGTGTTGTCGTCGCTATGAGAAAAACTCAGCATCTGCCCGAGTTTTTGCGGCAGACCCCGCAGCTTTCCCATGCGTTCGACCAGATGCTTCCTCGCCGCAGCGCGGGCCGTCTCCGTGCCCGCCAGTCGCAACTCGAGTCCGCGTCGGGCGAGATCGGCATGACCAGCAAGTCGAGATAGCGATGGGAGCATAAATTGGTATCGAGTCAGGAATCCGAATTTCTTTAAGACTCCTATCGACCAGCCTAAGTGTGATTCTCAAGCCAGTACCCACTCCAGCGTCTGAACGAGCAGTTCATTGTCGAAGGGTTTAACGACAAAATCGGCTGCACCGAGTTTGAAGGCTTGTTTGAGCACTTCTTTTTGGTCGAGTGCGCTCACCACCACCACCTTCGCCTGGGGTGATTCTCGCATGATGTTCTCCAGAGCGAATAAGCCGTCGTACTCCGGCATCACCATGTCGAGAGTCATCACATCCGGTTGTAACGCGCGAAATTGTTCGAGCGCTTCTTGCCCGTTTGCAGCCTCACCGACAATTTCCCAGCCGGCTTGCCGGGCGCGATCTTTAATGATCTCGCGAATGATCAAGGCATCGTCCGCGACTAACAAACGCTTACTCATGGTGAAGTTTTCCCTGACGACTTAGACCCGATTCTGGATGGATAAATTACAGTACAACTTTGCCTTGCCCGACCACTTCGACATTGACCAATCCTGTTTGGCAATCGACGGTGATGCGGCGGCCTTTGGCGCCCCCGAGATCCTTCGCGATGACACGGATGTTCCGCGCGGCGAGTAACTCTGTCACCGCCGCGACATTGGCTTCGCCGATTTGCAATGGCCCGCCCGATTGCCCGAACATGTTTGATCCGCCGGCGAGCTTCGCGACCAGACCCGTCCCGGGAATGCCTTCTATTGCGAGCATCCTCAACATCTCTGGAAACGCGGTGTCGGCGAACTTACCTGCCAGACCCGAGCGACCGTTCGAATTCGGCAGCACGATATGCGCGAGGACCGCCACGCGAAAACGCGGATGCAGCAGTGTTAGTCCAACGCACGATCCGAGGACGGATATGAGCTCGTCTCCGTCCCGTCCCAAACTGATTTGGCCCATGCCCACGTTCGTCTTCGTGGGCGCGGCAAGAATAGTGGTTGGCATTGGCGGTTCTCAGTCGAGCAATGGTTGTGGCAGCGGAGTTGCGTCTTTAGGCGGTGTGGAGTGCATTGAGCAGCGTCTCGCGCAAGCGCGTGGACGGCACAAAGATCACATTCCAGTTGAGGTTTTGTCCCTCGCGATGAAAGCCGGTGCGACAGATTGTCACCTGATCGCAGTCAGCTGCTTGCTCCATCAAAGCTTGTTCGAGTACGCTGGCACCGAAATCCTGCACAAAGATCGGAGGGGAAGGTACGAGTTGAGCGTCGATTAAACGCGTCAATGCGTTCATATACGCACAACTCAAAATGTTGCCGGTCTCATTCAACGCTGATTGTTCGAGCGCGGTCCATACGTCAGAATCCGCCACAGGACGATTCAGCAAAGTCGCCGCCAATTGCCGACCATTGAATTCATCGAAGATCAGCACCATTGTCCCGCCTAATTCGCCTCCTAGCGTCAGCACGACCATCGTCAACCGATCGTCGCCGAGTTCGAGAGTCGAGGCAACTTCCTCTAAAGGCAGTTCGCTCACCTCGTCCAGCGAAAGCGTGATGAGCCCGCTGGTCCAACGGCACATTGCGGCGGAGGCATCGTGCGTCGCGGAAGCGAAGAACTGATGAAGCAGTTGGTTGCGTACAGGATCGATGATCTCAGGCGACAACATTGCGAATAATTCCTAAAATGAAAATCGAGTTAGACGAGGGCGACTTGACGTGAACTCATCGAGATCAAGGCCGAGACATCGAGAATCAGCGACACGCGACCATCACCCAGGATGCTCGCCCCTGCGATGCCAGCGACGTTGCGATAGTTCTCCGCCATCGATTTGATAACGACATCTTCCTCGCCGAGCAGCACATCGACCCGCAGGCCAATTTCCGCGCCTTCTTGGCCGAGTATCACTAGTGTTAGTTCCCCATCGGGGCGAACTCGCTCGTCGTTGGGCGATGGATTCCAGGTGAATATCTCAGGCAACTCTACAATTGAGACGACTCGTCCACGGATCATGGCGGTCTTGGAGCCGTGCACGGTTTTCTGCTGGTCGCGCGGAATGCTGACGATTTCAACAATCGATTCCACGGGTAGCGCGAACACATCGCCATCGATCTCCGCCATTAAGCTTGGCAAAATGGCCAGCGTGAGTGGCAATTTGATGGTGAAGACGCTACCCTGTCCAGGTCGAGAGTCGACCTCCACGGTACCGCTGATCTCTTCGATCTTCGAGCGAACGATATCCATTCCCATGCCGCGCCCGGATATTTCCGTTACTTTCTCCGCCGTGCTAAATCCCGGTTCCCAAATCAATTGGTAGATTTGTTGCGCCGTCATTTTTTCCGCTTCAATCGGGGAAACAATCTTCTTCTCAATCGCTTTGGCGATGATTCGGTCCTTATCGAGACCTTTACCGTCATCGGAGACCTGAATGATGATACTGTTGCCGCGATGGAAGGCGTCGAGCGTTAACGTTCCCTGTGCTGACTTGCCTGCGGCAAGGCGTGCCTCCGGCGATTCGATTCCATGATCTGCGGCGTTGCGGACCATGTGAATGAGGGGATCCCCTAGTTCGTCGATCATCCGTTTGTCGAGTTCGGTCTTTTCACCACGGATCACCAAATTAATATCTTTATTGTTCAGTCGGGTAATGTCTCGGACGACCCGCTTGAAGCGACCAAAAAGCGGACCAATCGGCACCATTCGCGTGTCCATCACGCTCTTCTGGATGCCATCTGCGACTCGATCGAGTTGATGCACCGCTTCGAATAGGTCGTTAACTTTGGCACGTTGTTGCGTTAAGCGAGTTATCTCGCGTTGCAATGTCTCTAAACTGGATTGGAGTCGCCTGGCGTGCGAGCGAATCGATTCCAGCTCCGGTGATGCCTTACCATCGGTTTGAATCCCTTCCGCTTCCTTGAGCAACTTACGCGATAAGTTCGCCACGTTGGTGACGAGTTGCGGCGTCTGCTTGTTGATCATCGTCTCGCGCAGCCCTTCGCCAATTTGGGCGAAGCGAGCTTTGTTGATCACTAGCTGGCCCGCTAGATTCATCAGCTGATCCAGTCGCTCGATATCGACGCGCAGCGTCTCGTTGGGCTTGTTAGCCGCATCGGCAGTGGGGCGCGCTTTGGTACTCGCTTCCACCGGTTCCCGCTCGGGAGGCGCTAATTCTTGGGAGGCGACAGGTCGAGGAGAAACTGTCGTCGTCGGCTTGGCATCCACGACCGGAGCGGCGATTTGAGCGGGCGGCGCCGTTAGCTTTTGACCTTCAAGCAATTCCACGATCGCAACGCCCGCCACAAATACTTTGCTCTTAATCGACGACAGTGGCAACTCGCTCACCAAAGCGAAAGTGAGATGTTCCAGTTCATCGATTTCGTCGCACTGTAGCTGCGGAGGATTGCATTCCAGCAACTCTCCCAGGTGTGCGAGCTTCTCGTAAATGAGTTGTGCCTTCAGTCCCGCTAGTGCGAGACCCGGTAGAAAGTTGACGCGACCAACCACAAGAGACGCATGATTTGCATAGCGCTGGGCGATAAGTGTCAGATTGGTGCTATCGGAACTTGCTGGCGATGTCGCGGGAGCGCTGCGAGGGAGCGAAATTGCGGGAGAGACAACCGTGGCAGCGTGTTGTGCCGCGAGCAGTTCGGCAGCCAGGCTGCTGAACCCCGCCGACTCAGGCGTGCCAGACCGAAGCCCGGTGACATAGACGCGCAAGGCGTCGGTGCATTGCAACATGGCATCGACCATGCCGCTATCAAGGGTGCCGTTGTTCTCCCGCAGCTCTTGCAGAATATCTTCCATCAAGTGCGACAACTTTGCGGGGCGATGCAAGCCCACGGATGCTGCCGAGCCTTTGATGCGATGGGACGTAATCAGCAAGTTCTCAATCGCTGCTTTACGCTCCATCGTCTCCATCGCCATGAGCGTTTCGCTCATGGAGTCGAGCGACATCTCTGTCTCGTCGATGAAAATTGCCAGGTATTTCGCGGGAACTTCGGCCTCGTCCACAACGTCCGCGAAGTGATCGAAGAATGTGACTGGATCGAGTTCTCTCATTTGCGGAGCGTCGGTGATTGGCAAAACGATCTCCTGCGGTGCATCTTCCGCGTCGGTGGTTAGAGCCTCAAGAGCCTTTTCCGCGTCTGCCTGGCTGGTCACAGCGCGTTCGCATCCTGCCGAATGCAGAATCTCTTGAATCGCGTCCACGACATTCGTGGCATCGTGGTTGTCGTGACCTTCGCTCCGCAGAAGTCCGACCATGGCGGACAAATGGTCAATGGCTTCAAAGACCACTTGCACGACGTGACGGTTCAGCCCTAGTTCATCCTTGCGCGCTGCGTCAAAGACGTTTTCAACGCGATGTGTGAGCCGATTGATGTTCGACAGCCCCAGCATGGCCGAGAGGCCTTTGATGCTATGTGCCGAGCGAAACATGTTGTTCATCAGCGCGTCGTCGCATCGCGCCGACGTGTTCTCTTCGAGGGTCGCTGCCCACTCGTCGAGGACGAGCAGATCCTCGTTCAAGCGATCGAGTAGCTGTGAGGATTCGTCGAGAAAGTCGGTTAGCAACTCGTCGAGCATGTCGTCGCCGGTTGCGGATGGTTCGGTGGTCATAAACGCTTTGCCCCTGAGCGTGCGGACCGCCTCATGGCGGGTTTTAGGTGACGGTAAAGAGCCACGGTTGATGACGCGTCAGATCTTTCACCAGATCGGAAACCCCTTCGGCTGCTCCAGCCACAAATCGAGTTCCTGGCCGCATCACGCGACGGACATTCTCCATCACTTTCGCCTTCGATGGCGGATCGAAGTAAATCAGTACGTTCTTGAGGAAGACGACATCAAAGGCCGTTTCCAACAACGGATCGAGCAGGTTATGCCGTCGGAAGTCCGTGAATTGCTTGAGAGCGGTTTTCGCCTCCCAAGGTCCATTGTCTCCCAACTTTACGAACCATTTCGCTTGAATCTCGGCGGGCACTAGTCGCATGGAGCGAGCGCCAAACACGCCGGTCTTGGCTTGCTCGACTGCATCCACACCGATATCGGTGCCGAGAATCTTGACCTTCCACTGTTGATAGTTCGGCAAGTGCTGCGCGATGCAGGCGGCGATGCTGAACGCCTCGTCCCCCGTGCTACAAGCCGCCGACCAGATGCGCAACGTCTTGGCGCGTTTGCCGGAGCGCGCTTCGTCGGCAATCTCTGGCAGATAAACGTTGGCGAGCCAATTCCAGTGAGCCTCGTCGCGAAAAAGGTACGTCTCGTGCGTCGTAATCTCTTGTAGAAACGAGTCCCATTCGGGATCGGTCAATTTGAGCCGCTTGAGGTGCGTGTAGTACTTCTCAAAGGTCTCGATGCCGGTCTCGCGCAGTCGGCGACGGAGTCGATTGGAGATCAGTGCTTTTTTCTGCGACGAGATGCGAATTCCGGTCATGTCGTAGATCAGCGTTGCGTACTTTGATAACAGGTCATCGGACACCTGCGGGGTTACGAGCAGAGTCATCACTGAAATCCTGGATGAGGAGGGAGAACGCGAAGCCGTGAACGAATGCCAACCGACCCGAGCGTGCGACTTGCGTCGCACGCTCGATGGTGGATTCATTGGCGGACTATTCGACCTTGAAACGCTTGACCAGGTCACGCAGTGATGTCGCTTGCGCGCCAAGTTCCTCGCTGCTGGAAGCCATTTGCTCGCTGGCGGCGGCCGATTGCTCGGTGACCGACGAGACTTGCTGAATGGCGTTCGCGACTTCATTCGCGTTTTGGGCCTGTTCCACGGTGCTGGTGGCAATTTCGCTAATCTTGGCGGTTGTCGCTTCCACACCTTGGATGATCTTTTCCAGCGCCTTGCCGGTCTCTTCGCTCAGTTTCGCGCCATCGCTAACGCGTTGCGTCGATTCCTTGATGAGCTTGGAGATCTCTTTGGCCGCTTCGCTCGACCGTTCGGCGAGTTTGCGTACTTCATCGGCCACGACCGCGAAGCCTAAGCCGTGTTCACCAGCTCGGGCCGCTTCGATGGCGGCGTTGAGGGCCAAGAGGTTCGTCTGACTGGCGATTTCGGAAATCACTTGAATGATTTCGCTGATCTGTTCCGACGAGTTCTTGATCAAATCCATCGCCTCGACCGACTTCTGCACGGCCTGACCACCTTCTTCGGCCATCTTATTGGTCGAAGTCGCGAGCTTGTTGGCTTCGCCGGCATTGTCTTTGACCGCTTCGATGCTGCGGGTAAGTTCTTCGATCGACGCACTCATCTGTTCCACCGAGGCGCTCTGCGTTTGTGCACCTTGTGCGGAACGTTGCGAGCTTTCGGCGATGATTTGCGATCCTTCGGCGAACTGCGCGGCACCCTCCACCACCTGACCGATGATTTGACGCAAGTCTTTCATCATGCGACGGAAGCCATCCGCTAGTTTTCCCATGGCGTCTTCGCCAGTGAAGCTGGCATCTTTTGTCAAGTCGCCAGACGCAGCGGCATTAACGACGTTTAACAATTCATCCACTTTGCAACGCAGATCTTCAGCGGCGAGTCGATCCCGTTCGACATTCGCTTTTTGCTCCTCTTCCATGCGCACTTGTTCGGTAATGTCCGAGGCGTATTTCACGACCTTATAGGGCTTGCCATTGGTGTCATTAATAGCGCTGTAGCGGGCCTGAATCCAGACTTGCTTGCCGCCTTTGCCAATACGCAAATATCGGCCGTCGTCCGATTCACCGCGATTGAGTTTCGCCCAGAACGCTTTGTATTCTGGGGATTTGGCGAAATCGCCCGGGGCAAACATGCTGTGATGTTGACCTTTGATTTCACCGAGTGAGTAGCCCAACGTCTTCAAGAAGTTCTCGTTGGCGTTTACGATCGTGCCATCCAGCTTGAATTCGATGACCGCTTGCGCTTCGCTAATCGCTTCGATTTGTTTGGTATAGTCGAGGCTCCGCTCTTCCAAGGCGAGCTTCTCAGTGACGACCTCCCAGGTCACCATGGGGCCGAGGTACTTGCCACTTACATCGTAGATCGGAGAGACAAGGAGATCTGCCTTTTGGTCGCCGATATCGATTATGGCGCGTTTCGGCAAGTTGCGGTCGTTGCTCAGAATTCGGCGTTGGTAGGCAGGATCTTTGTGGAAGACGTCAATGTTCTTACCGACGACCTCCTCGACGCGACAAGGAAGGAACTTCTCCAGTGTCTTGAGTGTCTTTAGACTGGCCGGGTTGACGTAAGTGATCGTCAAACTCGTATCAGCCATGATGATGTTGATCGGCGAGTTCTCCGACATGGCCCGCGTGATGGCCAACTCGTGTTGGAGTTTCTGAATCTCGGCGGTCTCGTTGATTTCGGTCGGCTTGTTTTCAGCGGTCGTGGACATAACAGGGCGTCTCCAATGGGAAACAGGTGGTGAGTTTGTGGAAAAGCGCCTGGGCCTGCCCCAATTGCGCTAGCAAAGTATGGTCTGACATCGTGCCAACCGATCGCGTCGCCATCATGGCGGCACGTGCGACCAGGGTTAAGCCTTGGCTGCGACACTTTCAAGCGCTTGGGCTTCTTCCTGTACCAGAATCTTGTCGATGTCCAGTAGAATCAGCAGACGCTTATCGAGCTTTACCAAGCCAGTGAGATACTCGCGTCCTAGACCGGCCACTGTAGGTGGAGGAGGGGCGATTTGCTCTTGACTGATGCGTAAGACCTCGCTCACGGCATCAACAATGATGCCAATGGTCTTGCCCGATACATTGACCACCATGATGCGTGTTTCATCGGTGGTGGTCTCTTCTTTGAGTCCAAAACGCAGACGCAGATCGACAATGGGAATCACCGTGCTGCGCAGATTGATGAGACCCTTGATGAACACCGGCGTCTGCGGGACGCGAGTGATGTCGCCCATGAGAATGATCTCTTGGACTTTGGTGATTTCGATGCCGTATTCTTCCTGGTCGAGTCGGAAGCTGACGAGTTGCATCGAGCCGGTGCCTTCGCTGCGCGCTTTGGCTTTCGCGAGCGTGTCCTGAGTGGCAGTCGCCAAGGTAGGGCTCCTGACGTTACGTTGAGGATGAGGCGTGGGAAGCACCTCGGTGGTGGGAAAACTCAATCACTGGAGGGTGATTGCACTAGCGGAAATTTGGGAAGGAACTGGCAGGGGACTTTGCGGTTGGGGCAACACGGGGGTTGTATGCAATCTGTACGTTACAGTTTCGGCGTGATCTCAAGAAAAATTCTTACATCTTTCTAAGGGGTAAAGTAATCCGGTTGTGACAAATGTAAGGCGCGACCGACTGGGGGCTTGTAAGGGAAGACCTTCTATTTTTCCGGTCGAGCGTTGGACAGTGCTCAGCGATGACCTAGGGTTCTTTGTCAAATCGAGGCCGGCGACCGCCTACACGGGGGCGGTTCCCAAACTCTTAAAACCAATATTCTTGCTTTTCGATTACAGGGGCCCAGATTCATGTCTGCAAAAGTACTTGTCGCCGACGACTCCAGCACCATGCGTAAAATCATCCTTCGTTCGCTTCAAGCGGTCGGTGTTCCCGACGCCGTAGAAGCAGGCGATGGCGAGGAAGCGATCAAGATCTTCGGCGAGCAGACCTTCGATCTCGTCCTTACCGACTGGAATATGCCAGGCAAGAGTGGCCTAGAGGTGATTCAAGAGATTCGTAAGGCAAATGCGACGGTGCCAATTATCATGGTCACGACGGAAGCGGAAAAGACACGCGTCCTGGAAGCGATTCAAGCGGGGGTTTCCGACTACCTCGTGAAGCCATTCACGGCCGAGACCTTACGCGCCAAGTTGGAAAAGTTTGGCTGCTAAGCTAAGCCAGCCGATCGTTGCGAACCACATAAACCTCTCGAATTCGAGAGGTTTATTTTTTGAGTCCGATGCGAATCTCATTTTCGGCTAGTTCAAAGTCGAGATTCGCGGGATGCAACATCTTCTTAAGCAGGTCTTCAAGCGTGGCATTGTCCACCTTAAACGACACTCGTTCGTCGAGCATCTCTTTGACGGCAGGAGCAAACTTTACTTCCATCTTGATCTTGCTTCCCAATGCTTGCGCCACGGCGCCGACCGGTTGGTTCTCCACATTAAGCGTATAGCGTTGCTCGCCACCTCGAACTTCGATGCGTGTCACCTTTTCGCCACGCAACAATCGTTCAAGTACCTCGTGATCCTCAAAGGAGCCTTCCACCTGCAGTCGGGGTCCTGCGGTTGTTATCCGCAACTGAGGCAGCTTCTGTTCGATTTGCGTAAGCTGATTCTTGGTAATTCCATACGTGCGTGTGAGCGAGATGTTTTCTGGCATCGCCACGATGCGCGCTGTTTTAGCCTGTGAGTCAAAGCCAAGGGCCAGATCAAACCCAGCTAATATCACCGCAGCGCGCGAGGCCGCGTTCTGTGCAGGGAAGTGTAACGCTGGCCAAAGATCGTGCGGTACCTTGTCGAGGCCTGCAATTTCGATACCTGCGTCGCGGCCAAGTTGCTCAAGCAATTCACGCGGCGTGGCTAAGTCTTCCGAACTCAACGGCTTCAACTCAGTTAGCGTGCGGCGATGGTCGGTTGTCGCGCTGATGGTTTGATCGTAAGAGACCGCGGCGACAGTCGCGAGTCGATTGGTTACGCGCTCAGGTCCCAGATAAACCACGCCATCAAATATGCTGACCCCGAGTTTTAGACGAGATGCCAGTTGCTTGAGCGCTTGACTGAGTGGCACGTTGCCAGAGCTGAACTCAATGGTTTGATCGGGATCGACCCGACGATCCAGCACAATGGCGATTTGTTTGGCTTGACTCAGATTCGCCAGGGCCGAGCGCAACGGTGGGCCATTCCAATCGATGCCGGCAGGCGACGCCAATTCTTGTTGGAAGTTTATGCCTGTCTTGTAGGTGATGGAATCGGCCTGCGCGCACGGAGAGAACATGGCCGCCAAAAAATACAAGCAGCTAGCAGCCCAAACGGAGAAAGTTTTCATGGCGACGTGAACTCCTTGGTTCCATTTTTGCCGATGATCCGTGCCCTGCCAAGCAAAATTGTCGGCGCGAAGAACCTTTCGGGTCATTGTCCGCGTAGTAGGGCGTAATTAAACTCAAGTCTACCGGGTGTGAGGCACGCCGTACGGGTGCGATCGTTTGGTACTCGTCATGCTTGTTATTCGCCGCTCGTGTTTGAAAGGGGCTTTGCGTGGGTTCGTCAGACCATCGCCTACCGCTGCTGGATCGGCACTATCACCAGTATCTCGAAGACGAGGACTCGGCGGCTTTTATACATGCAGTCGCCCAGCGCTATACCGTTTGCACGCTCGAACGATTGGGATTGTTCGGCCAGCGCATTACTCGCCGTGCAGCCATTCTGGCACTCGGTTACATCGGGCAATACGAATCGAACGCCGTGCTTGGCAAGGCCTTACACGATGACGATCGTGGTGTGCGCATTCTAGCCGAAAACGGTATTCGCGAATTGTGGTGTCGATCGGGAACCGAGTCGCAACGTCAAACGCTGAGCATTATCGTAAGGCTGAATGCTTCGCAGCAATGCGAACAGGCGATCCAAATCGCGAGCGACTTGATCGTACAGGCACCTTGGTTCGCGGAAGTCCACAATCAACGTGCAATCGGCTACTATCAACTTGGACAGTACGAGGAATCGGCCAGCGACTGCCATCAAGCCTTGGAGATCAATCCCTATCACTTCGGCGCCGCCGTTGGCATGGCTCATTGCTATTTGGAATTGAATGATGCATTCACGGCGCTGGAATGCTTTCGCCGGGCGGTAAAGTTGAACCCCAGCATGGACGATGTCCGCGCTCAGGTGGACTATCTGGAGCGGCAACTCGAAGGAAAGTAGTGCTCGTCATGGTTGGCGTCTACACCGATTGGTTCGTGGGAGCAGTCGCCTGCGCTCTGGGCGCTACTGCCCTTTGGCACGCCGCAATCGATGATTCCGCCGCCTATCGTCTCGTCAAGTTGCAATGGATTGAGCAGCACTACGGCCGGACTCGCGCGCGTCAGATATTGATGGTGACTGGCACATTGCTGGTATTGCTGGGCGTCACGATCATCTTGGGCTTTAAGATCAACTGGTCAGAAGACGCTCAGGGTCAACAAAGTAAGCCGACGCAAAAGGCGTCGGCTTACAAGTTTTCGTGACAGCGTTGTGGTGGTCCGATTAGCGGCGGACGTTGCCGGCGCTTTGTCGCATTGCTTGCTGTACTGGCGTGGTGAAGGCGTGCGGTTGTTTGCAGAATCGGTCAAGCGTGGCCTCTTCGGCAAACAGGTACATCTGTCCGTCGTGAACGATGCCATGTTCGCGATCACCATTGACCATCTTCCCTGTTTCCAGGTAGATCACGGGATCGTAGCCGGAAAGCATCGGGCTGTACTTGTCGGGATTGGCAAGGAACTTTTGTTGATTGATCGCCGTGGCAAATAAGTAGGTACGACCGCGATGAATCGCGCCAAAGCGGACATCGCCTTTGCTCCAGTCGCTCGATTCCGTCAGCACGACGGGGCAGAAGCCATCGAGGCCAAGCGGCGGATTGTTGACGGGCGCTGGCGCAACTGCATTTCGGCTTGGTTCGCCAGCATAGGGATTCGCTTGCGCTACACTACGGTTCTCTTCCAGGTGAGGCTGCGAGATCGGCTGCGATGGAGCGGTTGCAACTGGATCGCGACGCATCGTTTCCGATTGCGCGTTCATAGGAGCGCGGCCGGCATAGGGATCATTCGCGGTGGGGCCATACACGCTACCCGAGCTGGCGGCGTTGCGGCCCACTTCCAGCGGAGGCATGGCGACATCGGCGCCCGGTTGAGGACGTTGATCGTTCGCAGGAATGCTGGACACACCATTCGAGTAGTCGGCGCGAGGATCGCGATAGGTCGAGCCTTCCACATAAGGCACTCCTTCGACGGGCATTTCCGGACGACAAGATGAATTGCGGCTTTGCGTTTCACGTTGGGGAGCGGCGTTGGCACCATAAGCATTGGTATCGTAGGGACCACGTTGCGGTCCGGTAGGGACATTGGCACCGCGAGTCGGAGTCTGCGTGCCGTAGGTTGAAGGTTGGGCGGGGCTGGTTTCCCAGGCACGACCGGTTGGCTGCGAAGGTTGTGTGACAGCGCGACTGGCATAGGGATTGTCAGTCGAATTTCGTGGAGGCAGCGCGCTTTCGGCGGGCTGTGTGAATTGCGTCGGCATTACTTCACTTCGTGCCGGCTGCGTGTAGGCAGAGTTGGCGATCTGTGTTGGTGGATGAGATTGCACGCGATGTGTGGCCGCAACTTGATCGAGTACCGCCAGAAACTTGTTTGGGTCTTGTGAGGACACGGTTGGTTTCGTCAGTTGCTCGCCGGTGGGTGTGATGATCACATCGACTGGCCAACGGTCAACCTTATATTGTTTGGCCAGGTCGGGATTGTCCTTCGCATTGATCTTCACAGCCACATAGTTCGCCGCCACGCCCCGGCCAAATTCTGGTTTGGGGAAGACGTTCTGCTCTAACTTTTTGCAGGGCGGGCAATCATAGGACCAGAAGTGTAAGAGAATCAATCGATTCTGTTGCGCGGCGATCTGTCGGGCTTCCTCAATGGAACCAACCCAAGGCATGCTATCGGCTGCTTGCGATGCAGTCGCAAAAAGGCAGAAAAGCATACCGAGCGTAATGCGGAAGGGAGATCGCATGTTTCGACAACCTTGTGCGGGCTGGTGTTGTGGAGCGTACTAGCGTGGGAAGCCAGTTCGTTTGCCGCCGTGCTGTAACTGGTCAACCATCAGAAGGGCTCTCTATGCGCCTCCTGGTCGTTGTCCCAGGGTATCGGCACAGCGACTGGTGAAGATGTAACGAAAATTCCGATTTTGTCGCGAATGCCGCGTTGGCTAACTCGCCAATAAGAACTCCCCCTAGCGTTCCTTCTCGTGCATGCATAGTCATAATTTGATTCTCCGGCACTCGGAGAAAAATCATCGCAAATTCGCCACTTTCCCTCACGGGATCGCTTGACACGCCCGAACACAGGTGTATGATGCCCGTAGTTAAACTTCTGTGCGGCATGTAGGCGCATACATTTGAGGTTGGGTTTTGCCATCCTCACTCTCCTTGTGAGACATTCCCTAAGGAATATTGGGAATCTGACAAGGAAAGCGCTTCTCGGGCTTTGTTGCTTCCAACCCGCAATTGGGCGGGGAAGAGTGACATTTCCGATCGCAATGATCGCGGGACCCTCAGCGTTTTCGGCGCTGTGTAAATGTTTCCAGCTTTCTTTGTGAGCGGACGAAGTTGGCTTTAACAGGCCAACGGCAGGAGGCCAAGAGGTTTGTACGCTTGTCGGTAGGCGTTGACGATGGTTAGGTTTACACAGCCCCATCATCGGCGTACGTTTCGCTGACGAACAATTGGTTGCATCTCGCGACAGAAGCATCCCTGTTTTTTCAGTCTGGTTCTACTCAGCCTATCCGTATTGTTGCCCCGCCCTGTAGGCGTCGCGCAACGGTCGATGACTGATTTTTTTGTCGTCTCTCAGCTATGAGAGCATTTTCGTTCTTTGGCATATTGGATGCGGGATTTGTTCGCGTTTGCGCACAATTTAAAGCATCTGATTGCTGATTCTCTACCACCGTCTCTCACCATTTCTTGGCATCGCTGGCAATTCGCTTGCCATCCATCCACGATCGAACCCACCTCTAGGTGACGCATGGGGAAGAAGAAATTTCGGCCCAGGTCTAACGGTAACAACATGTCTGGACAATCACGAAACAACCGCAACGGACAAGGTGGCGGTGGTGGCGGCGGCGGAATGGGAACTCGTGGCGGCGGACGTCGTCGCAATCGCCCTTATGGTTCTCGCGGCCCTGGTCCTGGAGCTCCTGGCGGCTATGACCGCGGCCCTACGGATCGCAACTATGACGATCGCATACCGGCTGATCAGCGCGAAGGATTTGACAGTCCCGCGCCCACGGATGTGCCACTCGAGCCAGGCTATGGCATCTTGGAGATGCACCCTAATGGTTACGGCTTCCTACGTAGCCCGGACAACAACTACTCGCGGGAACGTTCCGATCCGTTTGTGCCTGGCACAATGATCGAGAAATACGGCCTCCGTCCCGGCCTGATGATTCGAGGTATGGTACAGCAGGCCCGCAAGCAACAAGGCCCACGGTTGCGTGAAATTACTGATGTCGATGGCATGCCGCCAGACGAATACATCAATGTCAAAGCCTTCGACCAACTAACGCCCATCAACCCCGATAAGTGGTATCGCCTGGAAACGGGAGCGACACCGCTAACCACGCGGGTGATGGATCTGCTTACGCCGGTCGGTCGCGGTCAGCGCGCGCTCATTGTCGCGCCTCCTCGCACTGGCAAGACGATCATGTTGCAGCATATCAGCCACGGTATCGCGACCAACTATCCGGATGTGAAGCTGATCGTGCTACTCATCGACGAGCGACCAGAAGAAGTCACCGACATGCGCCGCAATATCAATGGCGAAGTGGTGGCGAGCAGCTTG
Source organism: Pirellulaceae bacterium (assembly GCA_041752355.1). Lineage (GTDB taxonomy): Bacteria > Planctomycetota > Planctomycetia > Pirellulales > Pirellulaceae > JAEZGD01. Next base: position 23,529 of record JBGSHH010000918.1, read on the forward strand.
GATGAAGACGTCGAAAGCCACGTCCGGCTCTCGCAAATGATGATCGAGCGTGCCAAACGTCTGGCCGAAATGGGGAAGGACGTGTTCTTGTTGCTCGATTCGATCACGCGTCTTGCTCGAGCATTCAATAAATGGGTCGGCAACAGTGGCAAGATCATGACGGGTGGTGTCGACATCAAAGCGATGGACATTCCCAAGAAGCTTTTTGCTACCGCTCGCGCGTTTGAAGAAGGTGGCTCGCTCACTATTTGTGGCACCGCGTTGATTGAAACGGGCAGCCGAATGGACGACCTGATTTTTCAGGAGTTCAAAGGTACCGGCAATATGGAATTGGTCCTCGACCGCAAATTGGCCGAACGCCGCATCTGGCCAGCAATCGATGTCAATTCGTCCGGCACACGGCGCGAAGAGCTTTTGCACGATCCGCAAACATCGCACGCCGTCACCATGTTGCGCCGCACGCTCGCGTCCATGAATCATATCGAAGCGATGGAGCAACTCACGAAACAACTCGGTCGCTTCAAAACCAACGCGGAGTTTATCAAACTCATTAGTGGCAAAGCGGCCAACGATTAGTCTGGGTTGCTCGAACGTTCTCGCCTGGAGATTCTACATCTCAGGCGAGGTTCGCCAAGCAGTTAAAGCCGTTCGGGTGGCGCGCAT
>JBGSHH010000919.1:0-2430 GCA_041752355.1 Pirellulaceae bacterium
GGCATGAGTTTGCAGGACCTGGTAACCAAGTTTGGTCCCTTGCCGCCAGAACGCGTGATTTACTTAATAACGCAAATATGCGACGCACTCGCAGAGGCCCACCGCGCGGGATTAGTGCATCGCGATATTAAGCCTGCGAACATCTTCGCGGCGGAGCGCGGAGGCTGTTACGACGTGGGCAAATTGCTCGATTTTGGTTTGGCCAAGCCGGTCAACACCAGCGACGAGGATGCGGGGCTTACGCAAGACGGCACGGTCACCGGTTCGCCGCTGTTCATGTCCCCCGAGCAAGCCACCGGCGACGCGGAACCAGATGCCCGCAGCGACATCTATTCGCTGGGCGCGGTGATGTATTTTCTGCTCACGGGGAAGCCACCGTTTCAGCATGAGAAGCCGATCAAAGTGATGATCGCCCATGCCACCGAGGAACCGCTGCCCGTAACCGACCATCGTCCCGAGTTGCCGGAGGATCTGGCGCAGGTCGTGGCTCGTTGCCTGGCCAAGAAGCCTGGCGCTCGTTACCAAACTTCGCTGGCCCTCGCGGCGGCACTTGCCGATTGCGAAAGCGCCGGGCGCTGGACTCGCGACGACGCCTCCGACTGGTGGCAATCCCGCTGTCAGGCCAAACAGATGGCTGAACCTGCGGCGGTGTGAGCTTGTCTTGGCGTCGCCTCCCCAAACCGCCGTGCGGGGATTATATTGGGAGATTCGACATTCATCAATTTGGCCGGGGAATGCAGATCCTTTCCACGGCGCGATCCGCACGAGGTAGCCAGTCATGTCCGCCAGCCGCCCCCGCACGATGTTCCAGAAAATCTGGGATAATCACGTCGTACTCGCCGAACAAGGCAAGCAAACCGTTCTGTACATCGACTTGCAATTGGTCCACGAAGTGACCAGCGCGCAAGCGTTCGAGGGACTACGACTGGCGGGACGCAAGGTACGACGCCCGGAAAAGACCGTGGCGACTCCCGACCATAACATTCCCACCACCGATCGCACGCTGCCGATCGCCGATCCGATCTCGAAGCAGCAAATCGAAGCCTTGCGACAGAACTGCCGCGAGTTCGGCATTCGCATGTATGACATGGACAATGTCAAACAAGGGATCGTGCACGTCATCGGTCCCGAGCTGGGTCTCACGCAGCCCGGTATGACGATTGTCTGCGGCGATAGCCATACGGCCACGCACGGAGCGTTTGGCGCACTGGCATTCGGCATCGGCACCAGCGAAGTCGAACACGTCCTGGCGACGCAAACGCTGTTGCAATATCCCGCCAAGACGATGGAACTCCGCGTCGATGGCCAACTCGCGCGCGGCGTGACGGCAAAGGATTTGATTTTATATCTCATCGGCCAACTCACCACCGCCGGCGGCACTGGCTACGTGTTGGAATACACCGGCGAAGCGGTCCGCTCGCTCACGATGGAAGAGCGAATGACCGTTTGCAACATGTCGATCGAAGCAGGCGCTCGGGCCGGCATGATCGCGCCGGACGAAACGACATTCGCGTATATCAAAGGTCGCGAGTTCGCGCCGCAGGGTGCCGATTTCGATGCCGCAGTGGCCAAGTGGCGAGAGTTGCCCAGCGATCCCGGTGCGAAGTATGACGTTGTGAAAGTCTTCCAGGCCGCCGACATCTCGCCGCAAGTTTCCTGGGGCACCAACCCAGGACAAGTTACGGCGGTAAGCAATCGCATTCCCAGCCCCAGCGATTTCAGCAACGAGACCGAGCAGCGTTCGACGGAATTGGCGTTGGAATACATGGGTTTGAAAGCTGGCACGCCTGTAACCGATGTGAAGATCGATCGCGTGTTTATTGGTTCTTGCACGAATGGCCGCATCGAAGACTTGCGGGCAGCAGCCGCCGTCGCCAGCGGTTATAAGAAGTCGGATCACGTGCACGTGATGGTCGTCCCTGGCAGCGGGCAGGTGAAGCAAGCCGCTGAGCAAGAAGGGCTCGACCGGGTCTTTAAGGAAGCGGGCTTTGAGTGGCGCGAAGCGGGTTGCAGCATGTGTTTGGCGATGAATCCCGACAAGCTCTCGCCTGGCGAACGCTGTGCATCGACAAGCAATCGCAATTTTGAAGGTCGCCAAGGCAAAGGGGGCCGCACCCATCTCGTTTCCCCCGCCATGGCCGCCGCCGCCGCGATCGCCGGGCATTTTGTGGACATTCGGGAGTGGAGCTATAAGAGCTAGCGCTCGCCTAACCCCATCGTTCCTGGCCGCCAATCTTCATTCCCTACCGAAACCACCATGCAACCATTCACCACTCACACCGGCCTTGACGTCACGCTCGATCGTTCCAATATCGATACGGACGCGATCATTCCCAAGCAATTCCTCAAGCGGATCGAGCGCTCGGGCTTCGAGGACTTTCTGTTCTTTGATTGGCGTTTCCATGAAGATGGCAAGACGCCGAACGCGGA
>JBGSHH010000920.1:0-11918 GCA_041752355.1 Pirellulaceae bacterium
GCGAACTTGCCCGCCCAAACGCCCATCGAAGTGCGCTTTCGCTATCACGAAAATGGCCGCCTGGCAATTCAAGTGAACGTGCAGGGAACCGACAAGGAACTGCATCACGAAATCACCCGCGAAAACAGTCTAACGCAAGACCAACTCGATAGCTGGCGGCAATACATTTCCGGCTTGCCGCCTGTTGCGCCGGTCGTGGCTCAAACGGCCAGTTCTCTTCAAGAGACACAAACTTGGCTGCCAGACCCACAAGGTGGATTGAAGTCGCCGTAAGGAATCGCTATCGGCATCTCATGCCGCGTTCGTGCGAGTTGCGAGGTCGCGCATGCTCCAAAGGGAGGTCGTTACCCACATTTGGTTGGTGCGATAGTAGCGATTGTACCGAGATCGTCCCCCAACGTGGCGTGATTGAGGGTTTTGGGGAGATTCATGCCGACATGATCTCAATCTGGAATCTACTCTTTCGAGATGCGAGCTAGGTTTTTCCTAGCGCAATGCTGCACTCCACGCTCCGACGGGACAAAGGCTATACGCCATGCCCACGACAAAGAAACCATCCATTCTCCTGGTTGATGATGATCCAGCGATGCTGCGCTTATTGGCCAAATGGCTGGAAGCGGAGGGCTATGTCGTGCATCGTGCGAATCACGGCAAAGAAGCTGTCGAAGCGATTACGGCGGAATGTCCAGACATCTTAGTGACCGATTGGGAAATGCCCGTCATGGATGGGCTGGAACTCTGTCGCTGGGTACGACAGACGGAACTTCCACACTATGTGTACACGATCTTTCTGACGGTCCGCAGTGGTTCGGATGATATGGTCCGGGGCTTGGAATCAGGCGCGGACGACTTCCTACGAAAACCAGTCGATCGTAGTGAACTATTGGCGCGGATTCGCTCCGGCACACGCGTATTGGAACTGGAAAGTCGTTTGAGTCTTTTGGCCAAGCGTGATCCCCTGACCGGCTTGGCGACACAGCGCACGTTTTACGAACACACCACGACGGAATGGGCCCGCAGCGCACGCCATCATTTCAACTTGTCGTGCGTGATGGTGGATATTGATTTTTTCAAACGAATCAACGACGAGCATGGTCACGGCGTAGGCGACGAAGTGATTCGTCGCCTGGCGAAAGTTTTGAAAGACAACTCGCGGTCGAGCGACGTCGTCAGTCGCTATGGCGGTGAAGAATTTTGCGTACTGTTGCCTGAGACTTCGGAGTCGGCGGCGACATTATGGGCGGAACGCGTGCGACAAAGTATTCTCACCGAGCGTATTCGCGTGGGCAAGAAAGAGCTATCGATAAGCGCCAGTTTGGGCGTCGCGGAACGCTTGCCAGATACCGCTTCGCCAGCGGCACTGGTGGAATTGGCGGATCAAGCACTCTTGGTGGCGAAGCGTTCCGGACGCGATCGCGTTGTGTCGTATCGCTCCTTGAACCAGGCCTCTGGTGAGGAGATTCCCTACGATAACCGCGCGCGGTTATTTGGGGGCGTGAAAGCCCGCAGCGTAATGACGACGATTGTCGCTGGGCTGAAGCAGAACGACAGCATCAGCCATGCTACGCGCTACTTCCTGCGGTTTCGCATCGGCTCGGCACCCGTCGTGAACGACGCAGGGCAATTGGTCGGCATTTTGTCGGACAAGGATTGTCTGGCAACGATGTTGACGCCTGGTTGGGGCGAAATGCTGATTGGTGAGGCGATGAAACACAACGTCGTGTGCTACGACGAAGAAACGCCCGTCCAGAGCATCTATGAGTTCTTGTGCCGCGTTTCGATTCGGAGTGTGGTGATTCTGAGTAGCGGTTGCCCGGTGGGAGTAATCACGCGCGGAAGCTTGTTGCGCTGGGCCTCCAATGTGCTTTCGTCCGATGCGCTTTCGAAGGAATCGGAGCAACTGAAAATGACGCGAGCGGAAACGGCGTGGGAGACACCCCAAGCGCGCATTATTCGCACGGCCCAGGCGGTCATGCATGAAGGTTCACTCTTAGAACGTTCCATGGAACATAGTGTTCCCGACCTGGTTCCTTGCGTGATTGGCGCGGCGTCCAAGATGCAAGAGTTGGTGAACGATTTGCTGGCCTGCGCTCGTTACGCCAATGAAGGCCTGGCGAACTATCCTGACAATACCGACACGATGCTGTTCGACGCACATAGCGGCGACACGCAACACGGTTCGGCAAATGAACAGACGCAGGCCTGGGGTTCCCTGAACGCCTCCAATTAGTCTGCATCACGGGTTCTCCCCTCTTGCGCCGCAGTGATTCGTCGTATCATGGGGGGCATGGATGAATCTCCTTCCAACTCGGATGTGCGCATGCGTGGCTTCACGCGGCGCCATACCGTGGCCGCTGCACTGGCTTGGATCGATGCGCAATTGCACCCGTTGGCCAGCGAATCCGTGACGCTAAATGCTGCTGCTGGGAGAGTATTGGCAGGTGATGTGGTTAGCACTGTCGATGTGCCGCGCTTTAACCGCTCGATGATGGATGGCTTCGCACTATTGGCCAGCGACACGAGCGGCGCGACTACCTACAATCCACTCCGCTTGTCGATCGTCGGCGAAGCGCTACCAGGACGCGCGTACGATGGTGTACTCAGCACTGGCCAAGCCGTGCGCATTATGACCGGCGCGCCGTTGCCCCGCGGTGCGGATGCCGTGCTGCCGGTGGAAAAAGTCGAGATGGAGAGTGGTGTGCTACTGGCAATGGACGAAGTCACGCCGGGCAAGAATGTGGGACGCGTAGGCGAAGACATCGCCAGCGGTGCGACGGTTTTGCATGCACAGCGAGTCTTGCGTCCGCAGGATCTCGGTGTGCTGTCGTCCATTGGCAGTGCGAAGGTGGAAGTCGTTAAGCGACCGCGTGTGCGAATCGTGATCACGGGTAATGAGCTCTTGCCAGCAGGTTCGACTCCGCATGATTTTCAAATCTCGGATGCCAATGGGCCGATGCTCGTCGCGCTCGTGACGCGCGATGGCGGCTTGCCGATGCATCCTGGTATTGTGCCCGATCAGCGCGAAGCGATTGCCGCTGCGCTGCATGACGATGCGGACGTGATTCTCGTCTCGGGAGGATCCAGTGTGGGGCAAGAAGATCACGCCCCGCAATTGTTGGCGCGCGATGGTGAACTGGCGATTCATGGCATTGCGATGCGTCCCAGTAGTCCCACCGGCATGGGAACACTGGGCCCGCGCCTCGTGTTTCTCTTGCCAGGCAATCCGGTATCGTGCCTTTGCGCGTACGACTTTTTCGCTGGACGCGCGATTCGTCGACTGGGTGGCCGTGCGTGGGAGTGGCCTTATCGTAAGGTGCGTTTGCCCTTGGCGAGAAAGCTGGTTTCAACAGTGGGCCGACTCGACTATGCGCGCGTCATGATTAGCGGGGAAGGTGTCCAGCCACTAGCGATCGCTGGCGCATCGGTGCTTAGTTCAACGACCCGCGCCGATGGATTTGTCGTCATCCCCGATGATAGCGAAGGCTTTGCCGAGGGAGCCGATGTCGACGTTTGGCTGTATGGAACCTGACGCATGTCGCAAGACCAGTTTCTCACCGTCATTGACCGCGACGAAGCCGAACGACGCTTTCATGCGGCGCTCGTCTTAGTGCCGCTCGGCGAGGAGGAAATCGGACTTGCCGATGCACTGGGGCGCGTGCTCTCGCGCGACGTGCTCTCGCCGGTCGATGTGCCGGCGTTCGATCGCTCGAATTTCGATGGCTATGCCGTACGCGCCGCCGACACCTATGGAGCTGAGGAGGAACAGCCTCGAAGGCTGCGATTGCTCGCGGAAGAAATACCGACAGCGGTCGTGCCTGTCGGCGAATTGCGTTTAGGCGAGGCGATGCTGATTGCTACCGGCGGTATGTTGCCGCGCGGTGCCGATGCAATTGTGATGGTGGAGCACGCTCACGCGCAGGGTGAACATCTCGAAGTCCAGCGTGCCGTAACTCCCGGCTTTGGGGTTTCGTTTGCTGGCACGGATATATCTGCTGGCGAAGTGGTGCTCCGGCGCGGCGAGTCACTGACCAGTCGCGAGACGGGCGTGGCGGCGGCAATCGGCGTGGCGAGCGTGCAAGTGTGGCGCAAGCCACGTGTGGGAATTGCTTCCACCGGCGATGAGATCATCGCGCCCGGCGAGCTACCGCAGGCCGCCCGCGTCTATGATTCCAACGCGCGGATTTTAGCCGACGCGGTGCGCGAACTCGGCGGCGAAGCCTTGGAACTGGGCATCTATCGTGACGATGCCGACGCCTTGCGAGCGTGCGTCAAGCAAGCACTCGCGACATGCGATGCCGTGTTGCTGTCAGGTGGCACGAGCAAAGGTGCAGGCGATATTTCGTATCGCGTCGTGCGTGAATTCAACGATCCCGGTATCGTCGCACATGGCGTGGCGCTCAAGCCAGGCAAGCCAATTTGTCTCGCGGTGACGCAAGGCAAGCCGCTGGTCGTGCTGCCAGGCTTTCCGACGTCGGCGATCTTTACGTTTCATGAGTTTGTCGCGCCTGTGCTGCGAAAAATGGCCGGTCGTCGCGCCGAAGCGCGAGATCAAGTCGCCGCCCGACTTGCGGTGAAGGTCAATAGCGAGATTGGTCGCACCGAGTACTTGCTCGTTAGTCTTGTTCCCGTGACCGATGGACTTGCCGCGTTTCCGCTGGGCAAAGGTTCCGGCAGTGTTACGACCTTCAGCCGCGCCGATGGCTTCATCACCATCCCTCGGCATGATGAGATCGTTGCCGCTGGCACCCTGGTCGATGTGCAACTGCTCGCGCGTGATCTGCACCCGGCCGATTTAGTAGTCATTGGCAGTCATTGCCTGGGCTTGGATTGGCTACTTGGTCGCTTACAAGAGCGAGGCTTTAGCACTAAATTCTTGGCGGTTGGTTCGACGGCGGGACTCGAGGCGGCGAAGCGCGGCGAGTGCGACTTGGCGGGAGTGCATCTGCTCGATCCGATAACGCAGCAGTACAACCACCCCTTTCTCACGGCGGGGTTGGAGCTCGTACCCGGTTATCAGCGTTTGCAAGGCCTGGTGTTTCGGCCGCATGATCCGTGTTTTGCGCAAGCCCTTAGCGTCGAAGAAGCGATCCACAAGGTATCAAGCGATGCAGCGGTTCGCATGATCAATCGAAATTCAGGGAGTGGGACGCGCATCTTGATCGACCGCTTGCTCGGAGGGCTCAAACCCGAGGGCTATGCCGTGCAAGCGCGCAATCATAGCGCGGTAGCAGCCGCAGTAGCACAGCGTCGCGCCGATTGGGGCATCTGCATTGAGTCGGCCGCCCGGCAGCAACAACTCGGTTTCTTGCCGCTGGCGATGGAGCATTACGATTTCGTCGTTCCCGAGTCGCGCCGACAGCGCCCCGCCGTGCGAGCATTCGTGGAATTGCTGGCTTCGTCAGCAACGTGCGCGGAACTAACCAAGCTGGGTTTGACGACGTAGCTTACGCAGCCCGCAGCAAGATTTCGCCCCGCCCGCCTTCGATCAAATCTCCCGCGAACAGGTCGAACGCGCCCGCGAGCGCCGACTCGGGAATAGAAAACTCCAGGCGAGCAAGTTCGCGATGTAATAGCGACAAAAAGGGCGGCCGGAACTGACAGGACTTGCGAAAGCTGGGGAGCATCGTGGGCCGATGTGCGCCGTAAAAACCAATCGTACCGCGCTTCATGCCGGCGCCATGACGAATGCCCGGCTCGCCACCGATAAGGATCGTGCCGGCCAACATGTTGAAGCCAACGAAGTCGCCGACGTTGCCGCCGACAACGATCAGTCCGCGCCGCATCGTGTGGCCAATTTCATTGCCTGCATCACCGTGAATTAGGATAGTGCCTTTTCTCATCCCTTTGGGACTGCCGCGATACGCGGCGCCGACCTGATGCCCCGCCCTGCCCCGCACGTGAATCAGTCCCCCTTTCATCTCGCCGCCGACCCAGTCGCCGACATTACCGGCGACATGAATCTCGCCGCCGAACATCATGCTGCCGACATGGCGGCCTGCGTTCCCCTCCATCCGAATGGTGCCGCTGCGCATCTTGGTGCCGATCCAATGCACGCCTGACATGTCGCCTGTAAAGACGATTGTCTCGTCGCTCGGATCGCCAGCGATGCTGAAAAACTCCGCCAGCGGCGTCTTGGCATTGCCTTGGAAGATGGGGAACTTTTCCAGTTCCGCTATTGACTTATCGCGGACGAGATCGGGCGTCAGGCCTTCAACTTCCAAGGGGATGGTGGTCTGCTGCTTGAGAGAAAGCGTAATCGCCATGACGAAGTCCTGAAACGCGAAAAGTTCGTGGTCAACCGATTATAACACGCCGCCGACAAGCTGCGATGCCGTTGCGACTCTGCGCAAGTCCAGTCGTCACCTTGAGCTTTCTTTCATCGCAGGCGACATGATTTTAACCGACCAAATCCAAGAACCACGGCTGGTCGGCCGGAGTCAACTCAACCTAGCGGTGCTAACCGAACTCACCTTGGCAAAACGAACGACACCTTCGGGTCGGCAACTAGCGCGCAGCGTGGCTCCCCGGTTGGTTGGAAATAACGCCTGGGAATTCCTGGAAGTGCGAGCGTGGGTAGCTAAACAACCGCAGAATCGCCTATACTGGAGGCATCCCACACCGTAACCCCGCCTGGTTTCGCCTCCAGCCTCTCGTCTTGTCGTAGCAGCTGCGATCGCCGAACTCGTCGGTTACACCGTTTCTTCCCACCCATTTCGTTCCGCCTTGGAGCTTTTACAGATGCAACGTTCGGTTCTACTTTCCCTCTCACTCATCATGCTCGGCGTCACCGCCCTGTGGTGGTCGGACGCAGCGACCAGTCATGCCCAGGACAAAAAGAAGTCCGCGGCCAATGGCCCTGTGCCTAACTGGATTTGGCTCACCGACAAACCTACGGACGCGCAAGTCGTGCTGTTTCGTAAAACAATTGATGTCCCCGAGGATCTCAAGTCCGCGACGGTTACGGCAACGTGCGACAACGCCATGTCGTTGTTCGTCAATGCGGAGAAGCTGACCGACCATCAAACTTGGGAAGAGTCGTTCAAAGAGGACATCACGAAGAAGGTCAAGCCGGGCAAGAACATCATCGCGCTGCGCGGTGAGAACCAAGGGGGTGCCGCAGGCATCATCGCGCGGATCGTGCTGGAGACCAAAGCTGGCAAGCGCGAGACGATCGTGACGGACAACACTTGGACGGCCAGCGAAGACATGGCGACTGGTTGGCAGAAACTCGCTTTCGACGATAGCAAGTGGGCCAAAGCGCATGTCATCGGCAAGCTTGGTATTGGTCCCTGGACGAACCTGGTGATGGATGGCGTCAAGTCGAGTGCTGCCAGCACGGCGGAGTCATCGATCACCACCCTGCCGGGTTTCAAAGTTGAGTTGTTGCACTCCGTGGCGAAGGGGACCGAAGGTAGCTGGGTTTCGCTCTGCACCGATAATAAAGGTCGCTTGATCGCTTCCGATCAAGGTCGCCAAGGCTTGTTCCGCATTACGCCAGGCAAGACGGCGGAAGACACCAAAGTTGAGAAGCTCGCTGTCGAAATGAGCGAAGCGCAAGGCCTGCTCTATGCATTCGATTCGCTCTACGTCGTGGTTAATGGTGGCATTCAACAAGGCTCGGGTTTGTACCGCTTGAAGGATACCAACAACGACGATCAATACGATGAAGTCAAGCTACTCAAGAAGTTCCAAGGCGGCGGCGAACACGGCCCGCATGCCGTGCGACTCTCGCCCGACGGCAAGAGCCTGTATGTTATTGCTGGCAATCATACCAAGCCGCCCGAAGGCTACAGCGCTAACTCGCCCGTGAAGAACTTTGGCGAGGACATCCTGCTGCCGCGCAATCCCGATGGCAACGGCCACGCGACAGGCGTGATGTCGCCTGCTGGCTGGATTTGCAAGACCGATCCCGAGGGCCAAGAGTTCACACTCGTGACCGCAGGTTTCCGCAATCAGTACGACATCGACTTCAATCAAGATGGCGAACTCTTTAGCTACGATGCCGATATGGAATGGGACACCGGCACCCCTTGGTATCGCCCCACTCGCATCAACCATGCCACCAGTGGCGCGGAATTTGGCTGGCGCTATGGCACCGGCAAATGGCCCGATTACTACGCCGATAGCCTCGGCAGCGTGGTGGACATTGGCCTTGGTTCGCCGACGGGAATTTGCTTCGGCACAGGCGCGAAGTTTCCTGCCGCTTATCAACGGGCGTTGTTCATCAACGACTGGACGTACGGCAAGATCTACGCGGTACACATGAAGCCGGACGGGGCCAGCTATACTGGTTCGTTTGAGACCTTCGTGTCGGGTCGCCCGTTGCCTGTGACCGATATTTGTGTGGGTACCGATGGCGCGCTCTACTTCACCATTGGTGGTCGCGGCACGCAGTCGGGACTGTATCGCGTGACCTATACCGGCGAAGAATCAACCGCACCTGCGGGCCCGCTGGAAGATGCCGCTGCCACCGCTGCTCGCAAGCTTCGTCACGAATTGGAGGCCTTTCACGGTGTCCAAGATCCCAAAGCGGTGGAGTTCGCCTGGCAGTATTTAAACTCGCCCGATCGGGCCTTGCGCTTCGCAGCGCGCGTCGCGATCGAGCATCAACCAGTCGCCTCGTGGCACGCGAAAGCCTTGGCCGAGACGCGCACGACCGGCTCGATCTATGCCATGATCGCGCTGGCTCGCTACGGCGACAAGTCGCTGGCTCCCCAGATCGTCGAGAAGCTCAATGGCTTGCCTTGGAAGAAGCTCTCTCCCGATCAAACCAACGCGGCGCTGCGTGCGTATGGCCTGACGTTCATCCGCATGGGCCAGCCCGACGCGAGCATGGCGCAATCGGTGGTTTCCACGATTCGTCCACTCTGGCCGGCCGCCGAGCCTTCGGTCAATCGCGAACTGTTGACCATGCACATCTATCTCAATGCCCCCGGCACCACGGAGATGGGCATGGAGAAACTGGCGGGTTCGCAAACGCAGCAGGACCAAATGTTCTATGCGTTCGTGCTTCGCAATGTGAAGGATGGATGGACACCTGAGCAACGGGTCGCTTACTTTAGCTGGATGAATCTGGCTGAGAAGAAGTATGCGGGCGGTGCGAGCTTTAAGAAGTTCATCCAGCAGATTCGCAACGACACGCTCGCCAAGATGAGCGACGCCGATAAGGCGAAGTTCAAGGACGCGATCGCCGGCTCGGAGAACGTGGAAGTGGTGAAGCTGGAAACGACCCGTCAGTTCGTGCATAACTGGCAGTTCGACGATCTCGCTCCGCTGTTGGAACAAGCCGACAAAGGTCGCGACTTCGCCAAAGGCAAAGCCGCCTACGAAGCGACGCAGTGCGCCAAGTGCCATCGTTTCAACGGCGAAGGTGGCGCGACGGGACCGGATATCACAGGCGTCGGTGCTCGCTTCAACGCGCAGTACCTCGCCGAGAGTCTGATTGTGCCGTCGAAGGTGGTGAGCGATCAGTACCAAACGACCAACGTCATCACCACCGATGGCGAGGTCTATACCGGTCGCATCATCAACGAAGATGACAACAAGATCAGCATCCGCACTAATCCGTTCGCGGAGCAACTCACCGACGTGGCCAAGAAGGACATTGACCAGCGTAAGCTCTCGCCAGTGTCCGAGATGCCGCAAGGCTTGATCAACACGTTGACCAAAGACGAGATTCTCGACTTGATCGCTTATCTTCGTTCGGCAGGCAACGCGGAGGATCCCGCCTTTAAGAAGTAATTGGTTTTAATGCTATCAACTCGCGCGGCGAGCATCCGTGGCCGGGTGCTCGCCGCGTTTTTTTGTGGAGTCTTCGCATGCGCCGCGATCTGATTTGGCTTGTGCTGTTTGTCCTGATCATCGTTCCCCTCCAAGCCTTCGGCGAAGAACTCCCGCCCATTCCACCGATTAAGCGCCTGTTGCCACCGCCAGGAATCGAGATTCCCGCCGACGTTCGCGCGGAACTCGAAGCCAAACTCGTGGCCCTCGCGCCGCGCATCGAGAGGCTCACCGACGATCAACAACGGCCTGATGTCGAAGTCTTCATCAAAGCGGTTTCGTTCGCGCTCCGCTTCGCTGAGTTCTACGACAAGAAGGATTTCGACAAAGCTCGCTGGGCGCTGGCGCAGGCCGAGGAACGCCTCGCATTGGCGGAGAAAAACGAAGCACCTTGGACGAAGCAAGCAGGCCTGGTGGTCCGCGGCTATCGCTCCTCGATTGATGGCAGCGTACAACCGTATGGCCTGGTGATCCCCGACAAACATGACTTCACCAAACCTTGTCCGCTGTATGTCTGGCTACATGGACGCGGCGATAAAGAAACCGACCTGCACTTCATCCACGGTCGCGCCCGCAACAAAGGGGACATCGTGCCGGCGAATGCCATTGTTGTGCACGCCTTTGGCAGACAATGCCTTGGTTTCAAAAGCGCTGGCGAAATTGACGTATTGGAAGCTACCAATCGCGTGCAAATTGAGTATGCGACACATCCTCGTGCAACAGTGCTGATTGGTTTTTCGATGGGAGGTGCCGGAGCGTGGCACATTGGCGCGCACTATCCGTACTGGTGGTGCGCCGTTAGCCCTGGCGCCGGCTTTGCGGATGTCGCCCGTTATCAAAAACTGAAACCAGCGAACTATCCCGCCCACTACGAACAAAAGTTGTGGGGTATGTATGACGTGCCGGACTACACGCGAAATCTCTTTAACTTGCCGGTGATCGCTTACAGCGGTGAAATCGATCCGCAGAAGCAAGCGGCCGATCTCATGGCGGAAGCCTTCAAGAACGAAGGTCGCGAACTGCAGCATCTGATCGGTCCTGGCACGGCACATAAGTATCATCCGGAAACGAAGCAGGAATTGCTCGCGCGGCTTGATAAGATCGTGCAAGCTGAAATCGCCAACTATAAGAAGCCGTTTGTCATTGCACCCGAAGCACATTTGCAAACTCGCACATTGCGTTATCACACAGGGGGTTGGCTGAAGGCCGATGGGCTTAAGGAACATTGGCAAGACTCCCGTGTGGACGGGGCGGTGATGAAAGGAGACTTTACGATCACCACGAAGAACATCACGCGTTTTCAAGTTTTCCTTTCTCAGAATTCGACTGAAGAGCAGACGTTCAATGTCGATGGCCAAACGGTGGAACGCATCAAAGAAGATGACACACCTTGGGTTGCGCATTTTGCGCTCAACAATGGCCGTTGGAAATCGGTGGCACCTTTTAGCAAGCAGCGAGCGGAAAAGAATGTTTTGAGCAAAACGCCAGGCTTACAAGGCCCCATCGATGACGCCTTTTTGGGACCGATATTAGTTGTATTGCCAAGCAGCAAATCCCAGCAGCCACGTGTTCAGCAATGGCTCGAGTTCGAGACGCGTCATTTCCTGGAACGCTGGAGCGCGACGTTTCGCGGCAGTCTTAAGGTCGTTCGCGATGATGAGATTCTCAGCGATCGCGAACTCGCAGGCCACAACATCATCCTCTGGGGCGATCCCAGCTCGAATTCGTACATCGAGTCGTCACTCGCTCGCTTGCCATTGGCATGGAACGAAAAAGTCGTTCAGATGGCAGGCGTTGACTATGACTCCTCGCAACACGTGCCAGTGATGATTTATCCCAGCCCTTACGATCCCACTCGTTACATCGTCCTCAACAGCGGTCCCACGTTTCGAGAAGCGCACGACCGTACCAATAGCCTGCAAAACCCCAAACTTCCGGACTGGGCGATTATCGATATCACGACGCCGCCGGATGGCGAAAAGCCTGGCAAAGTCGTTGCCGCCGACTTCTTCGATGAACAGTGGCAGGTTAAGTAGGGTGTGGCGAGGGACGAGCCGCACCTTGAAAGTAAAGTACTCATCACGCTCCGCGTGATGGGTTTGGTTATCGGCTCGCTACAGCTAGGGGGTGGTTGCTTT
>JBGSHH010000921.1:0-22030 GCA_041752355.1 Pirellulaceae bacterium
TCGTTGAACAGGCAACGTCATCGGTGTCCGCAGGCCAATCCACAAAGTCGTTTGCCGATGCATTAGGCCTCACCAAAGGTATCTCCGGTTACGTCTATCATACGGTCCCTGTTGCCATTCACGCCTGGCTGTCGCATCCGCAAGACTTTCGCGCGGCCATTGTTGCCGTCATCGAATGTGGTGGCGATGCCGACTCAACAGCCGCCATCGTGGGCGGAATTGTGGGGACTGCGGTGGGGAAAACAGGCATTCCTTCGGAGTGGCTAGCGAAACTATTGGAATGGCCTCGTACGGTCGCCTGGCTCATGCGACTAGGCGCACAACTTTCGGTCGTTTCCGCTGAACATATCCAGCAATCTCCCCTCCTCATGCCTATACTGGGCCTGCTCGCACGCAATCTATTCTTCTTGTTGATCGTCCTTTGCCACGGCTTTCGACGGCTACTGCCACCGTATTGAAACAGGCGGCCCAGTGGTCAACGCGAACCTGAAACTGATCTTGCGGAAACCTGCCGACCGCTCGTACTCGCTAGCTTAATCGCCGTGCGCAGCAACGCGCGGCGTGATCCGTGAACGCCAGAGTGAATTCGGCGCGGCTACCTAGGGTTGAATGCGCTTCCAGGTATGAATCCATTGGCCGCTCGCGGGGGCGGTTTCAAATTTAGTCGGACGGCTTCCGCCGGGCGGAGCAAAGATAACGCGAAACTCGTCGCCTTCGAGTTCGTAGATGCCCAGACAGGTCTGGCCTTTGTGGGGCCCCGTCTCGTCCGTGATGTCGATCGTCTTGAGCGCTTGCGCCGAACCCAGTTTTTGTGTTCCGACAATGGTTCCGATGGGAGCCAGCGTGAACGTGTACTGATCGCCGCTAATCACCAATTTGCCATCTTTGATTTGCGTTGCCGATAGCGTTTTGCCATCCGCTTCTCCGCCACTCAACTGCCAGACTCCCTGAAACCCATCGTCAGCGGGTGCCGTGGCGAATATCGGCGTTTCCGCCCCCAGCAACACGCTGACTGCCAAAACCATTGCCATTTCGAATCGCATAATCAGACTCCGGGACAACTTGTTGGGATACCGTGAACCGTTCAACTATAGGTTGCCGATCCCTCTGGGTTCGACGCGTCGAATCCGCCTGTGGAATGGCCGTGGAGCGGGTTCCGAATGCAGCGAAGAATCGGGTTGTTCGGCACCCAGCCCAGGCGCGGCGAAGGAAGACAATAAACTATTGGAATGGCCTCGAACGGTCGCGTGGCTTGCGCGATTGGGCGAACAACTTGCCGTTGTGTCCGCTAAACCTATCCAGCAATCTCCGCGCGCAAGCTGTTCTTGCTAGTGATAGTTCTATGCCACGGCTTTCGACGGCTACTGCCACCGTATTGATGCCTATTCCTCAAACTCCGGCAAAGGTGGCGGCGGACTGTCAGGATAGATTCCAATCCACTCGCCGACATAATCAGCATCGCAAAAGAACAGCCAAGATCGTTTGCTGACGTGTCCTTGCAAGCTCTTGCGAATCACCGGCACAGCTGCTGGCAAATTGGTGAGGGCGAGATCGATATATACATAGCGCAATCCAACCGCACCGCCGATTTGTCCACCCGCATTTGCAGTCAACAGCGCCGCGTGCAATGCTTCTTCCAATTCGCCACGCGCCTCGACGCGCTGGTCAAGTGGAATCTCGCTGCTATCGATCTTCACATAGCAGAAGCGTTCCTTCACGCGGCTAAAGCGGCCGCTAAAGAAACCGCCCCCTGGCTGCATGGCGCTGAGCAACTCCGGATCCATGATGCTACCGACGATCATGTCTTCGCGAAACAGATAGTCTTCCGCTTCTTCAGCCTCCACCTGATAGCCGGACCAGCCAGCCGTATCGTGTCGCTTGGCAAACGGCTCCGGCGGCAATTGATCGACAATGCTTTGCGACAGGGCGACCAACGTGTCGCGCATGCGTTCCAGCGGCAGCAGTTTACTCGTGGGGGCTTTGCCACCGAAGATTCCGGCCAAGAAGCCAGCCTTTGGAACGGGAGCTACACCGATGGCACCGACCCATTTATCGAGAAACTCTTCACCCAGTAGGGTTTCGCTGGCGACAAAAGCGGCCCGCAACGCTTGCTCGTCGTCTTCGCTCTTGGTCCGTGGCGAAAAATAAGTAATTTCGATCCGCTTGCCGTCGCCGATCGCGGGACGAAACGTCACGTCCTTTAAGCTTCCGCCAGTACGAGCTTCCACCGTTAACTGGGCCATCTCCACACTTTCCGGCAGGCGATGGGCATAGAACTCCCAGCCAGGAATCTGCGGCGCATTCTTGATAATGGTCGCCGTCAATGGTCGCAGTTCGCGGTGCATCTCCGGCGTGATGACCAGGCGGTGGCCCTCGCACTGCACGGCCGGTCCATACTCCCACATCAAACTCGGATGAATCTGTCCCAGGGTGCCATGCATCCAGCCCGGCAAATCGAACGTCGCCTCGCGCTTAAACGATGCGATAATCTGAGGTGCCTTGGCCGCGAACTCGCGCCACCAAGGCATGATCTTCGCAGCCACTTGGGTCTTGCGCTGCTCATCGGCGGAACCAGGCTCGCAAAATAACCAGCGCATACAAATTGCTCCGCGAATAGTGCGTCGAGGAACGAGAAGAACCGTCAAGCTAAAGAATGCGCTGGCGACATGCAAGATACCGGCTCAGGCAAACCGCCTCGCGCGATGGTTACTCACTGGCTGCGCCAACACTTGATAGGTGTTGGCATAGCGTAAATCTTTCCAATGACCGTCGTGAATGCTACGATGCAATCCCGTCTCATGATCCAGGCTCAATACTCGTTGACCTAAACCGTGAAACATCGACTGTCGCTGATAATCCGAGTTGGCGTTCTCCTGGCAGTACTCGGCCTGAGTATTCGCGCGGTCTGGCTGGCGTCGCGGATGGAAACGGGGCTGCAAACGCTACAGTTGCAATGGCGCGATGCGACAGTGGGTTGGTTTTTCGGCGATCACGTACCGATTGCCCGTCGCGATCCCCTGGAACAAGCTGATTTCTGGTTGCAAGAAACTGAGCGCGTGTTGCAAGCGCATCCGGACGATGCGGCGCTGACGATGGGCGCGGCTTGGGTGCTGGATGCTCCCGGTGAGGAATACAACAGGGCATATATTGTGCGAGTGGACCGGATTCCTGGACTCGTTTCCTTTCCCCATCGACAAATGGGTACCGAGGCGGATTTTGAATTGCGATGCCACGAGAGATGCGTCCAACTCGCAGCGCTTGCGGCGGAGCTAGACCCGTCCAATGTTGAGTGGTGGCGCGGCCGCGCACTCCTACTTAGACAATCCGAGATGGATGGAGGGCAAATCCGCGATCTCAATTATCTGGCGACTCTCGACGAATGTGCTCGCCACGATCCCGAAAACGCACTCTATGATTATCTGGCGGCGGACCACTACTGGGAATCGAGCGCGGAAATCGATTTTAGCGGTGGAGCGATTCGCCTCGTTGTAAGAGACCCGAATGCATTCGCAGCTGGCGTCAAGCGTTTCGAGGCAGGCCAAAGCAAGCCGCATCTTGCATTTGGTGTCACCAACGCCAAGTCGCTCGTCGAATTCCTTCAAGCGACATCAGTTCCCATCGTGGACCAAGTCAATATCGCCTATAGCATCCACGTTGCGTCGCGACCGGAAATATTATCCGCCCTCCAATATTGGCAGAAGGCCCGGGTGGACGCTTTCATTGAGGAGGACAATTTCGAGTCCGCTTTCGAACAGCAAGAACAATACCAAAAAGTCCTACAACAATACTCCTCGGCTGGCAATTCAAGCGTACTTGGCACAGTTCACCTTCGATTGCGTCATGCGGCTTACGTCTTGCAATTGCTTGAACACCGCAAACCTCCGCTCACTCTCAGCGAAACCGCCGAGTTGAATAAAGACGTGGAAGACGCTTGGGTTCAAATGATGCTTGGAAATGAAGCGCACAACCTCGTCGCACAACGCAATCCACCTCGCATCGACTTTAGATCGTATTCCACGGCAAGGACAAATTGGATCCTGATGACGTACTTTGTAGGCATCGCGCCCGCACTCGCCACGCTACTATTCGTGATCGGTTTGGTGGCAGCGATTTTGAACCGACTTTTGGCAAATGATTCGCGCTGCAACGTCGGCTTCAAGTTGCAGGCGCTGGGATGGATTGCCGCGGCTTCGTTTACCGTGATACTTTTGGGAATAGCACCTGCGGGAATCCTCTCCGTCGAATTTCAATCGTGGCTGTTGACGTTCTTGACGATCGGCATCCCCGTTTTTCTGGGGGCAGTGATTGCGCTTTACTGGCTCCGGGGCCGTGCGTTTCGGTTCAGTCTGCGAACCCTCCTGATTGTGACGACCTTCGCCAGCGTGGTGTTGGCGGTCATATCAATTTCGAAGCCGCAACTCACTTCGTTCACACAATTCCCGTTTGATCTTTCCGTGCCTGCGATTGGCTGGAAAGGGATGGAGGTGTCGGAATACCAACAAATTGTCGGTTCACATGGCACGTGGTTCTGGACACTCCTGCAATGGGAAGCCTACGCGGGGCCTTATGTGACGATCCCCCTTTGGATCGAAATGGTGGCGATTCTCTTTAGCATTAAGTTGATCGTGACAAAGACTACTCCCGATGCGACCGATCACTGGAAGGCACATCTAGGCGCATTTGCCCGATCGATTGGTCGCACGGCCTTCGCATTATCGGCGCTCTTGCTCATGGCGTACTTGATTCTCGCCCCGGAAGTTCTGGAGACGGTCGAGCAACAATTCCGCAGTCAAATTGAATTCATAAGAGAGCCTGAGAACTACCAGAAGAAAGTGGAGGAAGCGTTGCGGCAAATAGAAGCCGATCCCCAAGAAATGGCGCAAATTCGAGCGCAGGTCCAATCACGTTTGGCGGCAGTTTCCGCCCAAGAGCCCTAACGCGTGCTACTTCACCGCATCGACCAAATCCTGGCCTAGGCGGGCGAGCACTTCGTGCGTGAGATTGGCGGCGGTGATTTGGCGGACATCGCCGGGTTGCTTCGTGTAGCGGCAGAGTTGAATGCTGCCCCCGCGCCGCGCGACGATTTCGTAGTAGCTCGTTTGATCTTCGTCCTTGGCAGGCGGATTGGAGCGCAGCTGCACCGTCGTACTATCGGCATCGCACTCGATCAGCGAGATCGGTTCCAGTAAATAGGAAAGTTGGCTGGTGAGCGTGTTGCTCAGCTGCTTTAGATCGTCGATCGAAGCTTTCGCCAGATTGGGAGTTTCCAGCGTAAGCGATTCCAGCGCGCAGGCGAGCGAATCGACGGCGAGCAAGCTGACCGACAGCTTGCCCACCGGCGCAACAATATCGACCGTCTGCGGCCCGCCGCTGCCGGCGCGCTGTCGCAGTTCGTTCAAAAGATCGCCTTTGACCGACATAAAACGCCCCCTTATTCCCGCGGCGTCGGACGGCGAGAGTTTCGACAAAGTCTCCGTCTCCAAAGTATTCCCGCCGACGCCGTTCTTGATTCGCTAGTTGTGCATTCGTTGGTGTGGATCAGTTTGTAGGATGCTTGCTGGTAATGTATTGTTCGTGGGCAGTGCTGGTTCGTCCAGTTATTCGCGGACACGCCTTCACTACTTCTTCGTTGCCGCTGCGGCTTTGTCCGTCACACTGGGTTTGTCGTTGGTGGTGGAATGGTGGTGACTGCCGTCGTAGCTGATGACAGTTGGCTGTTCGTTGAGGACGGTCTCAATATGGACAGGGCGTCCCCAGAGCCGATGCAGGTTCACCAGCGTATCGGTGGCGTAGGTCGTTTTCAGTTCCACGCCGCTGAAATCATGCTTGAGATACAATTCGCCGCGGTTCTTGTAGTTGCCGTCGGTTACTTGAATTATCGGCCGACCCATGTTGGTAAGGTTGAACAATAGTTGCTGCTTTACCTCGTCGAACTTGCGGCTCTCGATTTCGTAATAGCCGGAACGGTCGTTGTAGCCAAACGAAAACAGCTTGTGACGGCGGCAAAAGTCGTAGGTGAGGAACTCGTCGCAGAACGTCAGGTCGTTGTGAATGCGGCGGACCTCGAAGATCTTTTCGCGTCCACGTCCCTCGTTGGTGTTCCAAGCTTCTTTGGTATTGTGGTCGTCGCAGTCTTCCCACTCTTGTCCGTGGGAGCCGCGATTCCAGCGATCTTCGATATCGCGGAAGAGCTCGACACCTAGTTTGTACGGATTGAGGCGCGTGGGGCTGCTGGCTAGCGTGCCTGCGCAATGATCGCAGTAGCAGATCAAATCGGCCGGCTCGATGCCGTGACGCGTCATGATGGTGGAGTGCCAATAGGTGGCCCACCCTTCGTTCATGATCTTGGTCTGTCCTTGGGGCGCGAAATAGTACGCTTCGTCGCGGATGATCTCCATAATGTCGAGTTGCCACGACTTGAGCGGCGCGTTCTCGATGATAAACAGCATCACATCCCGCTCAGGATTGACGGGGAAACGGGGCTTCTTTTCCTGGAGCTTCGCCTTGCGACTAGCTTCGTCGGCCAACGCCTTGGGGGGATTCACGTAGGAATCCATGTAATTCTTGGCGTCGAACTTGCCGGAAGGCTGCGCATCGTCCTCGTCGCTGTGCCGCTCCATCGGCAAGCGCTGCGCTTCATCGCGGCGGCGGATGAACGGAGAATAGATATCGATCAGGTCTTCGATGCTGAGGCAGGCGTCGATGAACGTTTCGACTTCCTCGACCCCCCACCGATCCATATAACGGCGAATGCGATTGCCGTGGTTGGCCATCTCGTCGATCATGCGACGGTTGGTCTTGCTGAACCAATGATTGCACTTGAAGAAGTCGCAATGCCCGTAGACATGCGCCATCACGAGCTTGTGATCGGTCACGCCGTTGCTGGCGAGCAAATAGGCGTAGCAAGGATCGTTATTGATCACCAGTTCGTAGATTTTCTGCAAGCCATACGAATAGCCTTTTTGCAGGCGTTCGTACTCCATACCAAATCGCCAGTGCGGATAGCGCGTGGGAAACCCGCCATAAGCCGCCACCGCATTGAGTTGGCACGCGTCGACGACTTCGAACACGGTCGGAAAGAAATCCAACCCGTAGTCGCGCGCATGCCCTTCCATCTGGGCTTGAATTTCCATCAAGTCCGGCGGCAGCGGTCGAAAATTGTGTTGCGCGGTAAGCATGGGAGCGGTGGTGTGCTGCGCACACCCTACGGGAATCTAATACACCATCGACACATTAAACTTATCGGGTGTCATCCGCTGGATAACGTCCCACAGGCGTGGCATCTCGAGACTGAGCTTGGTGCGCGCGGCGCGAATGGCCCCTTCGATCGAAGTGCTTTCGACCAGGATTGTGCTATGACCGACATCGACACGATAGGTTCGTGTCACCTCCGGCGCTTGGTTTTGTTCTCGTTCCATGTTCCCCTCGTTCTCTGATTTAGGTAGGGCGGACATTCCTGTCTGCCCCAGTAGTATTATTTCCCTTTGCCGAGAAAAGTCTTGATCGATGCCAAAATGGCATCCGCATTTTTGATCTCCGACAGCACGACCGTTTCGTGTTTGATGCCGAACGCCTCGCGGAGCGCGCGAATGTACTCTCCGCTGCCATAGGGGCTTTCCACCTGACCGTAGCAGTACAAATTGCACTTGGGAACGATTCTCTCTTTGAGCAATTGCAGCGAGAGTTTGTTGTCCTCTCCCCAGTTGTCGCCATCGGAGAATTGAAAGCAATAAATGTTCCAAGCTTCGACAGGAAACCGCTTCTCGATCAAATCGGCGCAAACTTTGTAAGCGGAGCTAATGCGCGTGCCGCCGCTTTCGCGCGTGCGATAGAACGTGTGTTCATCGACTTCCTTCGCGGCGGCATCGTGAATGATGTAGCGGCGTTCGAGTCCTTTGTATTGGCTCCGCAGCCAGGTATCGATCCAAAACGATTCCGTCCGCACGATTTGTTTTTGTTCGTCGGTCATCGAACCGCTTACATCCATCATGTAGATGATCACGGCGTTCGCCTGCGGTTCGGCGACCATTTCATAAGACCGATAGCGGCGGTCGTCTTTGATCGGCACGACGCGCGGATCGCGGGCGTTATAGCTGCCGTCGGTCACTTGCCGTTTGAGAGCCTCCACATAGGTGCGTTTGAAATGCCGTAGCGATTCGGGACCGATGCGGCGGATGCTGTTATAGCGAGCCTTCTCCTGGGTGATGTTGTCGGTCCCCTTGGGAAGTATCTTGGGGAGTTCCAATTCGTTGCCGAGAATCTCCGCCAGTTCTTTCAGCGAAATATCGACTTCGATGATGTGACCGCCTGGATCGCTCCCCGCCTTGCCGGTTCCTTCTTCGCCTTCGCCCCGGCCAATCGGTTGCCCTTCTTCCCCTTCTCCTTGGCCGACACCACCGGAGCCATTTTGGCCATAGCGGAAGTGCGGCACATCGAGCGAAGGTACGGGAATGCTGACCAGGTCCTTCCCCTTACGGCCGATCATCTCGCCATTGGTGACGTACTTCTTGAGATTCTGTCGAATTTTGCCGCGGACGATTTCGCGAAAGCGGTTCGTGTCGCGGTCGATTTTCATGCCCATGTGGTTGTTCCCAGAATCGCGCCCATGGTCGATTCATTCTCGATTCCGACTTCTCTTAATCCTTCGCATCGCCGCGCGCGAAGATACTAGCGACGTAGTGCAACACGTCGGTAGCGCTTTCGTCGTCGTAGCCGTAGTCGCGGATCAGGCGACCCTTCACGACGTCGATCTTCGCCTGCGTGTCCTGATCGACGACCTTCGACACCAAACTCGTGAGTTTGATCGAGTCCTTTTGGTCCTCGAACAGCTTGAGTTGCAAGGCCTTATACAGCCGCTCGTTCGTCTTGTAGTCGAACGTCTTGCCATCGATCGACAAGGCACCGATGTAGTTCATCATTTCGCGACGGAAGTCGTCTTTGCGGCTTTCGGGAATGTCGATCTTTTCTTCGACGCTCCGCATCAGCCGTTCGTCCGGTTCTTCATACTGGCCGGTGAACTTGTTCTTCACGCGCTCGCGCTGCGTGTACGCCTTCACGCTGTCGATGTAGTTGGCGCAGAGACGCTTCAAGGCGTCTTCGTCCGCCGCGATCGCGCGCTGCACTTCGTTCTTAACAATGTTCTCATAGTCCTCCTTCACCACGCCCAGCAACTCCCGATAGCGAGTTCGCAGATCCTCGTTCGTGATCAGCGAATGATGCTTGAGTCCCGCTTCCAATTCGTTCATCACCATGAAGGGATTGATCGACTTGGATTCGGGATGCGCCACCAGGGCGTTGGAGATTTTGTCTTGGACATACCGCGGCGAAATGCCGTGCAAGCCTTCGCTGACGATCTCCTCGCGCAGTTCCTTGACGTTCTCTTCGGTGAAGCCGGGCATCGATTTGCCGTTGTAGAGTTTGAGTTTCTGCAACAGCGTCAGGCCAGCGTTCTTGGGTTCTTCCAGACGGGTCAGCACGGCCCACATGGCGGCCATTTCGATCGTATGCGGGGCGATGTGCTTTCCCTTGACCTTCTCGCGGTTGTAATCCTTTTCGTAGATCTTGATCTCGTCGGACAACCGCGTGACGTAGGGAATATCGATCTTCACGGTCCGATCGCGGAGCGCTTCCATGAACTCGTTGTTCTGCAAACGTCGATACTCCGGCTCGTTGGTGTGGCCGATGATCACCTCGTCGATGTCGGTTTGGGCAAACTTCTTTGGCTTAACCTTATGCTCCTGGCTCGCGCCCAACAGGTCGTACAAGAAGGCGACGTCGAGCTTCAGTACTTCGATGAATTCGATGATGCCGCGATTGGCGACATTGAACTCGCCATCGAAATTGAACGCGCGCGGATCGCTATCGCTGCCATATTCAGCGATTTTGCGATAGTTGATGTCGCCGGTGAGTTCGGTGCTATCTTGATTTTTCTCGTCTTTGGGCTGGAACGTGCCAATGCCGACGCGATCTTGTTCGCTGAGCACGATCCGTTTCACGCGGATATCGCGCACGACTTTCGTCCAATCGCCGTCGTAGTCTTTCAACCGCTCGGTATACATGAAGCGGCAGTACGGGCAGAGATCGCCGACGATCTTCACGCGGTAGTCATCCTCGCTCCGTCCCTCGTTCAGCTGGGCCAACGCTTGATCGCGGAAGCGATCCGGTATGACGTGCAACGGTTCCTCGTGCATCGGGCACCAATAGACCTCGGTTCCTTCGGGCGCGGCCCAACCGAGCGTGTAGAGCGCGCCTTCGTCGAGGCCGGAATAGCGCTGCAATCCCTTCTTGAGCATCCGCGCGATGGTGCTTTTGCTGCTGCCGACAGGACCGTGCAACAGCAACACGCGCTTTTCGATACCGTAGCCTTTGGCGGCGCTTTTGAGCGCGTTAACGAACGAGTCGAGCGAACGATCGAGCCCAAACACGCCGTCGCGACCATGCTCATCGGGATCGTCGAAGAAGCGGTAGTGCGTCCGCGATTCACCGCGCGATTCCTCGTAGGAATACGAGCCGTACGACATGATCATGTCGTAGACGCGCTCAAAAGCGTTGCGCGCGACAACGGGCTGTCGTTTGACGAGATCGAGGTATTCCTCGAACGTGCCTAGCCAGTTCTTGCGACGGAACTGTTCCAGGTCTTGCCGCTCCGCCACCAAAGAAATTATTTCTCGCCCACTCATATCCGTTCCTCCTCCACCGATCAATCGTCGTGATCCGTCAGCAGGCTCCGGGGTAGAGCCTGTCGAAACGGAGCAGCGCACCGTCAATCGGAGATAGACAAAGCTTGGTTGTGTTCAGGTTCGGTTCAGGCTTCCTTTCTCGCATTCTTTTGGATGTCGAATCGGGTCGCGCTGGGGCGGGCATTCCAATAACAAGTCAACCTCGCGCTTCTTCACTTACCAGAAGTGAAAAGACGGAGGGGCTCCTACGATAGCGATACTCTTCGCGCGGCGGACTGAGAGACTAACCAACAACGTTAGCCAGGGAGCCCGGGAGAGAGCCGTTTCCAAAGCGAAGAAACGGGGCCTGACGCGAGTCATTCGCAGGCGAGAAGCTAAAAACTTGCAAAAGAACGCTCGTTATCAAAACGAGACCAGGCAGGGAAGTTTTGGCAACCACACACATCGAGAGTTCGGGCTCTCCATGCCTTGCGCTCTCCTACCTCATCCAATACAAGAGTATTTTGAGATCTCATTATCGGCAAGATGAAAATTACGAATCTCACCTACTTCGATCTCTTGGAGGTGGGGATCAACCGATTGTAAGTGTTTATCGCAATGGGACTTGAGTACATCCCCAGCATTTCCTAGTGGAAAAGAATGGATTGCCGCAAACCGTGGTGGATGTCTTGCTCGAATGCGCCAAAAATGGGACGTCAAAGACGATTTGAAGGCAAAACGGACCCATTTGTCCTTAAGAAAGGTAGAAAAGCGAGGAAAAGTTTACGGCCAGCGCGATGTCGGAACACCTGAACCGATTGCCAGAGAACAGGTGTCCAGCCATGTTACGCTTAGGCGAGCAACTTCTTCACACTATCGACCAGACGATCCATCGCGAAGGGTTTGCGAATGTAATCGTCCACGCCGAGCATCTCCGCGTAAGCCTTGTGTCGGCTACCCTCGTTGGCGGTGATCATGATGATACGCATCGGCACAGGGCGCGTGCGGCGGAGCTTTTCCAGCACTAAAAAGCCAGAGCGCTTGGGCATCATCATATCGAGAATCACCAGATCCGGATCCTCGCGTTCGGCCATTGCCAGGCCTTGATTGCCGTCGCGCGCAACGAGAATGTGAAACCCTTTCGATTCCAGCGCATAGCGCATCGCCTCGATGATTTCACCATCGTCATCTACCAGCAGAATGCGCTTCTTGCCATCGTCCGCTGTCGAATCGGTTTCGTCTGTAGCCTTCGCCATTGCCGACGTACCCCAATCTTATCCCTCAGAGGCGAACGAACCTTCGCTCGCCGGGTGCCCTAACGCTCTTCATCTAACTCGAACGTAAGTCACTATGCATAACCGACTTTATACCGTTCTGCAACCAGTGGTGGGGCCGAAAGTGACCGCCTGTTGACTCCCGACTCGCTCACTTTGGATAATGGTGCGCTGCGTTCTTTCCTTTTCTTCTCTCGGATCTCCCCTCTCCATGACCACCGCTTTCACCGTCGATCAACTTGCCCAGTACCAGCGTGACGGCTATTTTCTCGCGAAGCAACTGTTCGATGCCAGCGAGATGCACAAACTACTCACATTTGCACAAGGCGATCCGGCGTTGGCCAGCGGCGCGTATGGACGCAAAGACGCAACCGGCAAGGAAACGAAGCTAGCGCTGTGGAATAAGGCAGGGGAGGATCTCTACAGCATGTTCGCGCGCTGTCCCCGGATTGTCGATCGCATGGAACAAGCTTTGGGGGGCGAAGTTTACCTCTATCACATGAAAATGATGCTCAAGGAGCCGCGCGTGGGGGGAGCGTGGGAGTGGCATCAGGATTACGGCTATTGGTACAACAATGGCTGTCTCTATCCGCTACTGGCCAGTTGCTTGATCGCCGTGACACCTTCCAGCAAAGCCAACGGTTGCCTGCAAGTGCTGCGCGGCTCCCATCGCCTGGGCCGCATCGATCACGGCAAGACAGGTGACCAGACTGGTGCCGACATGGAACGGGTCACGGCCGCCTTGGAACGGCTGGAATTGGTCTATGTCGAAGCCTTGCCCGGCGACGCCTTGTTCTTCGACTCCAATTTGTTGCACCGCAGCGATGCCAATCTTTCGGACGATCCTCGCTGGTCGCTAATTTGTTGCTACAACGCCAAGGCGAACGATCCGTACAAGGAATCGAAACACCCCGGCTACACACCACTGGCGAAGGTCGCGGACGATGCTATTGGGCAATGGCAAGTTTAGTTCGCAGGCCGCGTTGATTTTCGTCGCTGGACTCCCGTTCGCAACTTTGGCGGGTAAGTGGGGTTGTTAGAGTGGTCCCGTCGGCTCACTCAAGCAAAAGGATTCGAGCATGAAACCCGCCCTTACTTGCGCCTTTCTTCTCTCGGCTGCGCTAATTGCCCAGCTTGCCAATGCCGAGGATTGGCCTCAATGGCGAGGACTTCATCGCGACGGCCGCGTCTCCGGCTTTGAGGCACCCGCCGAGTGGCCTCAGGAAATGACCAAGAAATGGCAGGTGGCGGTGGGCGATGGTGTCGCTACACCCGCTTTGGTCGAGGGAAAGCTCTATGTGTTTGCTCGCCAGGATGGCAACGAGGTACTGCGCAGCCTCGATGCCGCGACAGGCGAAGAAAAGTGGCAGGATAAATACGCGGCGGCGGGAACGTCCGGCGGTGACGGCGGTTTTCCTGGTCCGCGTAGTTCGCCTGCGGTCTCGTCCGGCAAGGTAGTTACCCTCGGCGTGCAGGGCACGCTCTCTTGTCTGGAATGCGCGACGGGCAAGGTCGTCTGGCGCAAGGACGACTACAAAGGCAAGTTTCCGATGTTCCACACCTCCAGCTCGCCGATCATCGTCGAAGGCCTGGTGATCGCGCAACTTGGTAATAGTCGCGGTGGTGGAATCATCGCCTACGATATCGAGTCGGGCGACGAGAAATGGAAGTGGACGGGCGATGGTCCGGCGTATGCTTCGCCCACGCTAATGACCATTGGCGCCACCAAAGCGATCATCGCGCCGACCGAACGAAAGCTGGTCGCTGTGGATGCCACCGACGGCAAATTGCTATGGGAAGTGAACTACTCACAAGGGCGTTACAATGCCGCCAGCCCGATTGTCGACGGCCAAATGTTGATCTATGCCGGTCCCAACCGCGGCGCCACGGCGGAAAAGATCGAAATCAAAGACGGAAAGTTTGAGGCTTCGCCGGCGTGGAAGAACGACGAGTCGTCGGTGCAATTCAATACGCCCGTGCTGCGGGAAGGTTTTGTGTATGGCATTTCGAATATGGGAAGTGTGTTCTGCGTGAATGCCGAAAGTGGTAAGCAAGTTTGGACCAGCACGGGGGCCGCAGGCGAAGCTCCAAGGGCAGAAGGGGAGCGTCCTGGTGGTGAGCGCGGTCCGGATGCTCGACCGCCAATGGGTGGACGTCCGCAATTTGGTGGCCGAGGTGGTCGTGGCGGACGTGGAGGGGGCGGCGCAGGTTATGGCAGCGTTGTCGACGCCGGCAAGGTGCTGTTCTCGCTCACGCCAGCCGGCAAGCTGGTCGTGTTTGAGCCGAGTGATAAAGAATTCAAGCAACTCGCCTCGTACGAAGTCGGCAGCAAGACCTATGCCTATCCGATTCCCACCACCCAAGGCATTTATGTGAAAGATGCCGACCATCTCACGTTGTGGGCGGTGAAATAGCAACGGATCCCCATCTCGATCACTTCTTTTTCTCGTGCGAACATTGATCGATGACGACGGCGGCGGCGACGATGAGTACGTCGTCTTCGCCGGGGGCGACGTCGATTCCGTAGCTATCGGTCCAACTGAAGAACGCCTTAGAAACGCGCGCCACAACTTGCCCGTGCCGCGTGAAAGCGTACTCGTGATCCCAGAAGTCTCCTTCCGCGATCAAGTCGCCTGGACCCGGGACATCCACGGTAAACTCCGCTCGAAACAGCGTGAAGACCGTCTTCTTCACCACCGCCGCCAGCACACCGCCGCGGTGAATCTCAAACGTAGCGCCCCAGGCGAGCAGTTGCTGCGAGATAAAGGCCAATTCGCGTCCTTGCATGTCTTGAAACGAAAGTTTGCTGCCGAAACTCCAGGCGTGACCATCGATCAGGAAAACGTCACGACCATTCTCATCCCGGACAATATAGTCGTCTCCCCAGGACATCCACTTCTGTTGCATTTGGTAGCGTGACATGTTGCACGGTCGCATCGACCGCTCTGGATAATGGTGACGTATAAGGAACGGACCTACGGTCCAGCCGAAGATTCAATATCAAGATTCATTCGCCATATCCGAACAATTCTTGCCTCTGTTGGCAATACAAATCGTCTGCTAAATTTCGGGGCGACGCTTAGCACTTATGGAGACGATCATGCCCGCCCCAATCATTCGACTGCATATTGCAGGCGTTGTATACATTCTATTGGGCTGCGTCTCGATTGCATTGTTTAACCCATCTCAAACTAGCGAACACCTTGTCCTGGGCTTGATATTCGGGACGCTGTTTGGCCAAACGACTTTGGCGGCCGCTTGGACCTGTTTTGGTCCCGTTGCGTTGTTGTGGCGTTTGCCTGTCTCGATTGTTTGGGTCGCTCTTTTGCTCGCTAGCCTGGCGATCAATGTGGGCCTGCACGGCGGCCCAAGCGATGTGGTCGGCATTATGATCCTGTGCCTATTTGGACAATGGCTGTTGATCCAAATTCCGTTGTGGGCGCTCGTCGGGGCCTATGGCATCCGCTTCGGCTACCACATTGATACCTCGTCACCCACCCTCGCGCGACCCCAATTTGGCATTCGCGAACTGATGATTTTCACGACAATCGTGGCGGTCGTGTTGGGGATCGGACGTGTGATGGTCACGCAAGTCGCGCTGCATTTCCAGATGCGTGGCGAAGGACCGATTTTTATATTCTTGGCCGCAGCGGCCATCGTGATGACGTTACCACTCTTACTGGCGGCAATGCTGCCGCGCATCGCGCCGGTGGCCACCGTGGCGATCCTGTGCCTGATCGCGCTCGCGACGTTGTGGGAGTTGCCGCTGATGTCATCCGTGGTGAGCGGCCCGGGGCCGGATAACTGGCATCTGATTTGGATCAACGGTTTCACTTCCGCCTGGATTGTCGCAGGGATCGCCCTGGTGCGTGCGTGCGGATATCAGATGACGACCGCGCGCCGGCCGCTGTTGCCTGCGGCTTAGGAAATGCCAGCCAGACTTAAGCTTGTTCCGATAACGGACGTGGGTTTAGCTCGGGGGTGGTGCGCGTGGCGGTCGCTACGCCTGCGTTTTCGATCAGCCAATCTTCCAAAATAATGTGCTTCACAAAAGGAGCCCGCAGTAGTGCGGTGCGCGTGGGGAGAATCTGCTTCAGCCAGGGGCGTTTCACGGCTTCCGACAGCGCTCGCATGCCGAAATGCCCTTTGGTTTGCGCGATCACATTATCGGCCAGGCGCGTGTACGTGGCGGGCACAATATTGGGATCGGGGCCGACATGCACGATGGTTTGAATGCCTGCCGACAACGTTTCATACACGGCATCCCACAATCGCTGCGGATGATCGGTCCAACGATGCAGCAGTTCGCGGCAATTGTAGTCGTTGTAGCTGTACTTGCCGGTTACCAACGATAGCACGGGCGGCTGGGGCGGAACGAATCCGCCAGGCATCGTGTGCATCATCTCGGCCGCGCGGCAGGGGATGTTCTTCTGCCACATAATCGGCGTATGCAGCGGCGGAAACTGATTGCCGTGCTTGCGCAAAAAGATGCGTTCGCCCAAATCATCTTTGGCCAGCTCGCGCAGGCGATCGAGCGAATCGCCTTGGCCCATCAGTAGCACCGAGTTAGGGGACAGATACGACGAGATGCCAATCACCCCTTGGCCTGCCTGATTGACGCGCACGCAGAGCCGACGCACTTTGTCGAGCGCCAGTTCCGGACCGCGCGAAAACAAGATCCCCAGCGTCACGCCTTCGGCCAGCGCGACGCAATCATCGGCTAGTCGCAGCGGCACTTCCAACGCGCTGCGGGCGTTGATGACGCCACTATAAACCAGCGCGGTGATTTCCCCCAAGCTGTAGCCGAACGAAAAGCGGGCTTTGTTGATCGGAATGTGGAACACCTGCTCGAGGATTTGCAGTTGGGCCAGTTCCATCGCGACGACCAGCGTGATGGCGTCGCCGTAGGTGTCGAGAGATGTCTCACGATTCTCACGGACGCGTGATAGCAGATCGATCGGACGTCCCAGCAACTCACTGCCGGCATGGCTGGCTTCTGTAAGTTGTTGCTCGATGATCGGCGCGTAAGCTTCGATCGCCAACAACTCCGTGCTGCGGCCCAGGTTCGTGACGTTATAGCCACGAAATGCCAACGCCGTATCAGGCATTGCGTCGCGAAGTTGGAGAGGTGTTATCATGGTCGTATCGCTTGACGGGTGGCGATGGCCGCTGAATTATACGTCGCATCTTTGCCAAGGGCAGGACCATTACTTTCGGGTTAGGTGGGGCGAGTGATGAGTCGCACCAGAAGGGCTTCCCACCGTTGCCTGGGTGGCTGCTGGCGGGTAAAACGGGGGCTATGACATGGTTTGCCCCCGACATTCTGGCGGATAAAGTTGCTGTCGTCACTGGTTCCTCCAGCGGCGTCGGCCGGGCGATCGCGATTCAACTCGCGGCTGCGGGCTGTGACGTGATTGTCCATGCCAAGCGAAATGCTGCCGGTGCGAATTCCGTGGCCAGCGAAATCGAAGGTCTGGGGCGCCGCGCGGAAGTGATTCTCTGCGACTTGTCCGATATCAAGCAACATGCCGGTCTAGTCGCCAACGCCTGGAGTTGGCAAGGGCGGATCGATATTTGGGTGAACAACGCCGGGGGCGATGTGCTCACTGGCGATAAGGCGGAATGGTCGTTCGATGACAAGCTTGAATATTTGTGGCAAACGGATGTCAAAGCCACGGTGCGCTTGTCGCGGTTAATCGGTACGCCGATGAAAGAACGTGGACGCGGCGTGATTCTGAACATGGGTTGGGATCAGGCCGAGCTCGGCATGGCGGGCGATGCTGGCGAAATGTTCGGCACGATTAAAGGCGCCATCGCGGCTTTCAGTCGCAGCCTGGCCAAGTCGCTGGCACCGCAAGTGCGTGTGCATTGTCTGGCGCCGGGGTGGATTAAAACGGCTTGGGGCGAAACGGCGACGGAGTATTGGCAGAAGCGCGCCGTCTGCGAATCGCGCCTGGGCCGCTGGGGTTCGCCCAACGATGTGGCGTACGCGGCCTGTTTTTTGGCCTCGCCGGCGGCAGAATTTCTCACGGGGCTGGTGCTGCCGATTGATGGCGGGTTGAAGCAAAGCGAATAGTCGCAAAGAAAACCGACGGCAGGCGGGAAGCCTACCCCAAGTATGGCACGCCAGCAGATTCATTTTGTCACCGGTCGTCTCGCCGAACACGCCTTGCGCTCGCAGTTGGCAACGCTCGCGCCGCAAGCCCATTTTGACTACACGATCGATGTCCTTCCCATCACTGTCGCCGCGCTGATGTCGCCGCAATGGGTGGCCAAACATCTCGCCATTCCCGCGCAGGCGACGCGCGTGATCCTGCCCGGCTACTGCGAAGGGGATCTGGCGCCCGTGATCGAAATGGCAGGCGAGCGCGTGGTGGAACGGGGGCCGCGCGACTTGCGTCAGTTGCCGGAGTTCTTCGGCCAGGCGCCGCGCGATCGCGAGGGCTACGGCGCTTACGACTTGGAGATTATCGCCGAAATCAATCATGCGCCGCGCCTGGATATGCAGGAGCTTCTCGCGCACGCGCGCAGTCTGGCCAATGACGGCGCGGATGTAATCGATGTCGGCTGCGAACCAGGTGACGCGTGGAGCGGCGTGGCGGACTGCGTGAAGGCCATCAAGGATCTCGGCCTGCGCGTGTCGATTGATAGTCTCAACCCGCGCGAGATTGCCGCCGCAGTTCGCGCTGGCGCGGAACTCGTTTTGTCGGTCAATGCGACCAATCGCGACGCCGCCGCCGATTGGGGTTGCGAGGTGGTGGTGATACCCGACGATTTCGCTACGCTCGGCGGACTCGATGATACGTTGGAGTTGCTCGCGGCGCGCAACGTTCGCCTTCGCATCGATCCCGTGCTGGAGCCCATCGGCTTTGGATTTTCGACCAGTCTGGGGCGTTATTTGGAAGTGCGCCGTCGCTATCCGGATGCCGAAATGATGATGGGCATCGGCAATCTCACTGAACTTACCGACGTCGATTCCGCAGGCGTCAATGCGTTGCTGCTGGGCTTCTGTCAGGAGCAAGGGATTCGGAGTGTGTTGACGACGCAGGTGATCAATTGGGCGCGTACGAGCGTGCGCGAATGCGATCTGGCACGCCGCTTGATGCACTTCGCCGTGACCAAACGCGTGCCACCCAAACGGATCGAACCGCAACTCGTTACGCTGCGCGACGCCAAGCTCTATCCGCTGGAAGCTGGCTTGCTCGATCGGCTGGCGGCGGAGATTCGGGATCACAATTATCGGCTCTATGCGAACGCAGGCGAGTTGCATCTGGTTACCGCCGGCGTGCATTTGAGCGACGACGATCCGTTTCGCTTATTTGAGTCGCTGTTGGCGATGGCACCGAAGAATCTGGATGCTTCGCACGCGTTCTATTTGGGGTTTGAATTGGCCAAAGCACAAACGGCCTTGACGCTCGGTAAGAATTACACGCAGGACGAAGCACTCGACTGGGGTTACTTGACACAAGTGGAACGTAGTCATCGTTTGGCGACGAAGCTCAAACGCAATGAGGCGAAGCATGACCAGTGATGCGCCACTGATTGCGCTGCCGCATGTCGTGCCGTTGCCGGAGTCGCTCGACGCGGTCACGGCCTTTGAGAAGCTCAGCGCGCTGCCGCACGTGTTGTTTCTCGACAGCGCGCTGCGCATTGCGCATTTGGGCAGATACTCGTTTGTGGCGGCGGACCCCTTCGCCTTTTATCGTGCGCCTGCTGATGGCAGCGATGCCTTGGCGGAGTTAGCGCGTTCGCTCGCAAAGTATTCCGCAGCCACGATTCCGGACTTGCCACCGTTCCAAGGCGGGGCGGCGGGGTTGTTGAGTTATGATCTGGGGCGAAGTTTGGAACGTGTACCGCGTCCCCGCTATGAAGAGTTCGACGTGCCTGCACTGGCCGTGGGACTTTATGACGTCGTGCTGGCATTCGATCACCTGCACCAGCGCAACTATCTCATTTCGCAAGGCTTCCCCGAGACGGACGTGGCGCGACGCGCGAAGCGAGCCCAGGAGCGCGCGGCGTATTTCCTGCAGCACTTGGAAAGCGCCACGAAGCAAGCGCGAACCTCCCCGCATCTATCGCCTACGCCCCACTCCTCGCTCGCTCCACAGCACTCCGTCGGCGACTTGCCGCAGCTCACTAGCAACTTCTCGCGCACCGAGTATTTGGCCGCTGCGCGTCGCGCCATCGAGTACATTCGCGCTGGCGACATTTTTCAAGTCAATCTGGCGCAACGCTTACTGCATCCCGCCAGTGATGATTCTCGCGCGCTCTATCTGCGTCTGCGCGAACGCAATCCGGCCACGTTCGCAGGCTATTTTGACGTCGGCGAATATCAAATCGTGAGTGCTTCGCCAGAGCGATTCTTGAGCGTGCGGGCGCGACAGGTGGAAGCGCGGCCGATCAAGGGAACGCGGCAACGCTCGGCGCGACCCGAAGCCGATCTCTACGCAGGCGATGATTTGCTGCAAAGCGAAAAGGATCGCGCCGAGAACGTGATGATTGTCGACTTGCTGCGCAACGACCTCTCCCGCGTTTGCACGCCCCAAAGCGTGCATGTGTCGCAATTGTGCGGCCTGGAAGTGTATCAATTTGTGCAGCATTTGGTATCGGTGGTCAGTGGCAATCTGGGGGATGAGTTCACCTCCGTGGATGTGCTTCGCGCGGCTTTCCCGGGTGGCTCCATTACCGGCGCGCCGAAGGTGCGAGCGATGGAAATCATCGCGGAGTTGGAACCGACGGCGCGGGGCGCGTATTGTGGTTCGCTCGGCTATCTGGGATTCGACGGCGCGATGGATTGGAGTATTCTGATTCGCACCATCACTGCGGGGCGAGGTTGGTGGCAGTTGCCTGTCGGTGGTGGCATCGTCGCTCAATCCGATCCCGAGCGCGAGTATGATGAAACGTGGCATAAGGCGATTGGCCTGCTGAAAGCATTGCGTTGAAATGATTCTGCTGCTCGACAATTACGATAGCTTCGTGCATAACCTGGCGCGTTATTTTCGACGCTTGGGGCAAGAGACGCTCGTCGTCCGCAACGATGCCATCGATGTGGCGCGCATTCGCCGCTTGCGACCGGCCGCCATCGTGCTTTCGCCAGGGCCTTGCACGCCCAACGAAGCTGGTTGCTCGTTGGAAGTGGTGCGCGAACTGCATCGCGAGCTGCCGATCCTGGGCGTTTGCCTGGGGCATCAAACGATTGCACAAGCCCTGGGAGCGCGAATCATCCGTGCCTCCGAACCGATGCATGGCCGCACGAGCGAAGTCTTCCACGCCGGTGAAAGCATCTTCGCGTCGCTCCCCAGTCCGCTCGTCGCTTGCCGTTATCATTCCCTGGTGATTGACCCTCCTTCGCTGCCACCGGAACTGGAAGTCATCGCGCAAACAGCCGACGGCGTGGTGATGGCGATCGCCCATCGACAGTATCCCGCCGTGGGTGTGCAGTTTCATCCCGAAGCGATATTGACCGAAGGTGGTTTTACGATGCTGGCGAACTTTTTGCGTTTGGCCGGCCTAGATTCGTCATCAATTCCCAACGAGGAGTTGTCGCGGCGCGAAACGGCAACTTTCTCGCCTCCTATCGCCCCCGTAACATTTTGAATTCATGATTCTCGAAGGTCTGGTCACGACGCAAAACGCCGACGGCACAACGAATGTCTCGCCGATGGGGCCGCGCGTCTCGCCCGACATGCGCCAGTTCACGTTGCGACCGTTTCAAACCTCCACCACCTATCGCAATCTCAAACGTCAAGGCCAAGGCGTGCTGCATGTGAGCGACGATGTGGAACTTTTAGCCTGCGCGGCGATTGGTCGAGTTGCGCCGCCGGTCGTTCTGATCGATAACTTTCCAGTTGCCCGTCTCGCCGACACCTGCCGCTGGTACGCATTTAATGTTACGCTGCTGGAGGATCATCAGGCGCGGACGACGATTGAATGCGAAGTGGTCGCTCGTGGCAGCGAGCGCGAGTTTTTCGGCTTCAACCGGGCGAAGCATGCGGTGATCGAAGGAGCGATTCTGGCGACACGAATCGGCATCCTGCCAGGGGATCTGATTCGCAGCGAGTTCGCACGACTAGGCGTCATTGTCGAGAAGACGGCTGG
>JBGSHH010000922.1:0-8122 GCA_041752355.1 Pirellulaceae bacterium
GATGTGTCCCATCAAGCAGTTGCCGATCGGCAGATAGACTTTGGGATTGTCGGAGTGAATCGGAATCTTTTGGCCTTTGGTATCGACACCAAACAACTCGCCTGCCTTGGATTGAAACGTGCCGTTGCGATAGCGAAAGCCGATCTGCCAATCGCGCTCGGTGGCATGGCCGCTGGTCACAAACAGATCGGCTTTGTAATCGGTCAACGTGTCGGCCAAAGCTTTGGTGGTATCGCTGGGGCCTTTATCCTGCTTGGCTTCTTCGCCTTTGGCTTTACGAACCATGCGGTTTTGTTCGAGTTCGCAATACCAGACGCCTTCGCTGACGCGATCCATAGCCAGTTCCGTGCCGGAGGCGACCCGCTTCACGACCAGCGGCTTATTCTCCTGCGCGATCTGCAAGGCGTTGGCGGCATCGTACCCAGTAAGAATGCCCCACAGCACATCGGTGTAAGGATCGTCATCGAGTTTGCGCGTCAGGCGATGCACATCGGCCACCAGCTGGCGACCTGCTTCCGCGCTGGTGGCGACGAAACAGACATGACGCGGAAACGTCTTTTGCAGCGCCGGCAGCACTTCGCTCACTTGCTTGTCGTAGGTGACGACCTCCGCCTGATGCTTGGCAACGAGTGCCTCGACCACCTTTGCCCATTCGGCGTCGCTCTTAGTCGCCGCGGAGACGACCACCACATAGTCGGCGGCCGAGGATATAGCGCTGGAGATCAATGACAGCGTGACGGCTAAACATCCCAGCGAAACCAATCGCAAATAGGCAAGCATGACAGGAGTCCTCAAGTTCAAAACGGGACGAAATCGTTGGTCGATTATTGTATCACAGCCCCGTGGGGTAGGCGTCCCGCCTGCCGTGTCTTTGTTTGGCAGTGCGCCGCGGGGATCTTAGCCAATCACCTGTGATCTATCTCCGCGGCGCTGGTACAGGACCACCATAACTCTTTCCTCGCTGGCGCTTCGGGCTGGTAAGGAACGCCGCCGCAT
This sequence comes from Pirellulaceae bacterium, assembly GCA_041752355.1. Lineage (GTDB taxonomy): Bacteria > Planctomycetota > Planctomycetia > Pirellulales > Pirellulaceae > JAEZGD01. The sequence goes on from JBGSHH010000922.1 coordinate 997, forward strand.
CGCACGTGGGGTAGGCGTCCCGCCTGCCGTCTTTTAAAAGGATCGGATTTGGAAATCCAACCTATGAATTGTCGCGTGACTTTGTCTGCAGGCCGGAGGGCGTCACCGATCGTCAGTAGGTTCAGTTGACGCAATCGCCCTTTGCACTCTCAGATACAGTGGATGGTCTGGGTACAAAACCTCATTCAGTATGCTCATCGACTCCCAATATGCGTCCCGCGCGGCGCTAGGCTTCCCCAGTGTTGCTTGTATATGACCTAGGTGCGCCAATGAGGCCGCGAACTCCTCATTGTGGTTGTTCGATACGGCGCGATTCATTCGTATGGACTTAAGCATAGCGCGCTCCGCTGCTACAACATTGCCCATTCGATAATACAACCTACTGTAGTATGAAAGTAACGTGGCAAATCTTGGACTGCGCCATTCCGCGGCCTGAACATAAATTCGCGACACTCTTTGCAGTAGTTCCCGCGCCGCCTCGAACTCACGTCTTCGTATGCGTATCAGCGTCAAATTGAGGAGTATTGGAGGGAGTTCAAACTGCGTATCGCTCGGCAACTGTTCTGACAAGACGAGACTTTCCTGCAAAATGAATTCGGCTGTTTCTTCCTGATCGAGATACAAATACTGTCGCGCCAAATTGGTGAGATTGCGAACATAGTCGATGCTCTCTTTGCCGACATTGCGCTGGATGATTCGTAGCGCCTCCTTGGTCTCATCGACGGTATCTCGATACCTGTTCATGTGATAGAGCACAAACGCCAAGTCTTCATGTGCGTAGCCGACTTGCAGGTCGTCATCCCCAATCGCATCACGCAACTTACGCAGGAAGAAACGACAACATGATTCGGCTTCCGCGTGCCTGCCAGTTTGCAGCAAGCCTTCAATGTCTTTGACCACAAAACCGATTTTCATGTCGCACTAACGGAATTGCTAGAGTATGTAGGACAATGAAAGCGTGACCCGAATGGATGTCGCCTGTCCTTATTCACTTACAGGAGTCCTCAAGTTCAAAACGGGACGAAATCGTTGGTCGATTATTGTATCACAGCCCCGTGGGGTAGGCGTCCCGCCTGCCGTCTTTTAAGAGGGTCGGATTTGGAAATCCAACCTACAACCTCCGCTGGTGCGGCTCGTGGAACTCGCCACACCCTACGCGCGGATCAACATCCTCCCGAAACATGCGTGTTTCTGTTATTCTGCCTCCATGCCACGCGCTAAAGCCACTACCGCCGCTCCCAGTGAAACGCCGCAAGTGTTGACGGTGAGCGAGTTGACGCTGTCGATCAAGAGCACGTTGGAGCGCCATTTTACGTCGGTATGGGTGAGCGGTGAACTGTCGGACGTTTCTCGCCCGCAGTCAGGCCATGTCTATCTCACATTGAAAGACCAAGGCGCGCAGTTACGGGGCGTGATTTGGAAATCGGCGGCGGCGAAGATTAAGTTCGATCTGCACGATGGCCTGGAGGTGGTTTGTCGCGGTGATATCGATGTGTATCCCGCCCGTGGCAGCTATCAACTCATCATTCGGGAAGTCGAACCCAAAGGCGTTGGCGCGCTGCAACTGGCGTTCAAGCAACTGTATGAAAAACTGGCCGCCGAAGGCTTGTTCGATCCGCGCCACAAACGCCCGCTCCCCCGATTTCCACAGCGGATTGCGTTCGTCACCAGTCCCACCGGCGCAGCGGTGCGGGACTTTTTGGAAGTTTTGCGACGGCGTTGGCCGAGCGTGGAAGTGTTGGTGATTCCGTCGCGCGTGCAAGGCGAAGGCGCAGCGGCGGAAATCGTGCGCGGCATCGAAGTCGCCAATGTGCTACAGCCTGCGCCCGATGTGATCGTGGTGGGACGCGGTGGCGGCAGCATCGAAGACTTGTGGTGCTTTAATGAAGAGCCGGTCGTCCGCGCGATCTTTGCTTCCGATATTCCGGTGATTTCCGCCGTGGGGCATGAAATCGATGTGACGCTGGCCGATCTGGTCGCTGATGTGCGGGCGCTCACGCCCAGTGAAGCGGCCGAACGGGTCGTCCCGTCGGTCGATGAAATCACCGCGACGCTCCGCAACTATCAACACCGCTTGACCAGTTCGTTACGCCAGCAAGCAGCACAAGCGCGCCGCCGTTTGGATAACCTGGCCGAGCGGCGTTGCTTTCGCCGCCCTTTCGATGGGGTGCAACAACTGGCGCGGCGTGTGGATGAATTAGAACTCCGCGCGCACGGCGCCATGACGCGGCGCATCTCGCGTTCGCACGAACGACTGCAAGCCTTGACGGCGCATTTGGAGAGTTTAAGTCCGCTGGGAGTGCTGGCTCGCGGCTATAGCGTGACGACGCGCACCGCCTCCGGCGAAGTGATCCGCGATGCAGCGCAAGTCGCTCCCGGCGAGGAAATCACCACCCGCCTGGCCACTGGCCAAATCGTCAGTCGTGTAGAACAATCGAGTGAATAACCTGCTCCACGTTTCGAAGATAGGCATCCCTTGTCCGCATCCCAACCCAACACGCCGCTCTCGTTTGAACAAGCCTTGGAACAACTCGAAGGCGTGGTACGTAAATTGGAAGAAGGCGAGCTGGGCCTGAACGAATCGCTGTCGGCCTACGAAGCGGGCATTGGCCATTTGAAGCAGTGTTATACCGCCTTGGAAACCGCCGAGCGAAAGATTGAAATCCTCGCCCGGATCGATGCCGCAGGCAATGTCATCACGCAGCCCTTCGACGACGAAGAGCAGGACCTGACCGAAAAGGCGGAGTCCCGTTCCCGTCGCCGAACCGCCAAAACCAAGGAATCGCCCCCCTCCGCACAGCGGGACATCGACGATTCGCCAGGGCTATTCTAAGATTGCGCTAACACTCGTCGGGTGTAGGGTGCTGTCGAGCAAGCCCGATGGGTGGTGCGTTTGCGGTCGCTGGATTCATTTCTCCAACAGAGTAATATGTTGTGCGAAATGTGATGGGCTGGCGAAGACGCACCAGCCACCGACGCGACCTCGAAACACCCTACTTAATAGGCAAACACCACTCGATGACGGCTGCTCCCTCCCAAGCATTTCTGGATTACGCTGCCACGGTCCGTCCAGAAATCGACGCAGCTCTTGACCGCGTAAGCACTTACGACGCCGATTGCCCCGCCCGCCTGCAAGCCGCCATCCGTCACAGCCTACTCGCCCCCGGCAAGCGATTGCGGCCGCTGCTGGTGTTAATGTCCGCCGAGGCTTGCAGTTATGAACGTAGCCAGGCCTTGCCTGCCGCTTGCGCCGTCGAGATGATTCATACGTATTCGTTGATTCATGACGACTTGCCAGCGATGGACGACGACGACCTGCGCCGGGGCTTGCCGACCTGCCATGCCGCTTTTGGCGAGGCGTTGGCGATTTTGGCGGGGGATGCACTGCTCGCTCAGGCGTTCGAAGTGCTGTGCGGGGGGGAATTTCCGGCTAGTGTAAAAGGAAGGGCGTGCTTAGAATTAGCACAAGCTGCGGGAGCTAGGGCGTTAGTCGGTGGTCAAGCCGATGATCTCGCGGCGGAGTTTCAGGCGGGCGATATCGCTCACCTGGAGCATATCCATCGTCGAAAGACGGGGGCGTTGATTCTGGTCTCGCTACGATTGGGGGGAATCCTAGCCGAAGCGAGCGAGGAAAAACTGGCAGCGCTGGATAGTTACGGGCGTAAGCTAGGATTGGCGTTTCAGATTGTCGATGACCTGCTCGATTGGCAAGGCGACACCGCCGCGATGGGCAAACGAACGAACAAAGATAGTGAGCAAGGTAAGTTGACGTTCCCGGGCCTCTTGGGGGTCGAAGAAAGTCGCCGACGTGCCGAAGAATTGGTGCAAGCCGCTTGCGAAGCGTTAGCGCCACTGGGAGAACGAGGCCAGTGCTTGGAAGCGCTCGCCCGTTATGTGCTCGAAAGGAATCAATAAATCATGCATCCACGACTCTCACAATTGAATTCCGCGCTCGACTTGCAGAGCATGTCGGTCGGCGACTTGAACGAAGTGGCTGGCGAAGTCCGCGACGTGCTCTGCAACTTGCTCAGCACGCGCAGCGCCCACTTCGCGTCGAACCTGGGCGTCGTCGAACTCTGCCTGGCGCTGCACAGCACGTTCGATTTCCGCCGCGATCGCTTGATTTGGGATACGGGTCATCAGATCTATCCGCACAAGCTCGTCACCGGTCGCTACGACGAGTTCAACAGCATTCGCACCAAAGGCGGGTTGATGGGGTATCCCAATCCGCACGAAAGCGAATACGACCTGTTCATGACCGGCCACGCCGGTTGCAGCGTCAGCACGGCGCTGGGCTTGCGCAGCGGCGATGACTTGCTGGGCCAGAGCGATCGGCATAGCGTGGCAGTGATCGGCGACGGCGCGTTTCCTTCCGGCATCGTCTACGAAGCGATGAACAACGCCGGCTTCTTGAAGAAGCGGCTGCTGGTCATTCTCAACGACAATAAAATGTCGATCTGTCCGCGCGTAGGTGGCGTCGCGCATTATCTCGACAAGCTCCGTACCAATCCGTTCTACACCGGTTTCAAAACCGAAGTGCAACGCCTGTTGAACAACGTTCCGCTGTTAGGCGATCCGGTCGAGCGATTTTTGGCGCAGCTCAAGGAAGGTGTGAAGGCCGGTTTGCATGGCGGGATGCTGTTTGAAGATCTCGGCTTCCGCTACATCGGCCCCATCGATGGCCACAACATCGCCATCTTGCGCAAGTACTTGGAGATGGTGAAGAATCTCGACGATCCCGTGATTTTGCACGTGGTCACCGAGAAAGGGCATGGCTTCCAACCCGCCGCACAAGACCCCGTTTTCTTCCACACGCCGCCGGCGTTTGTGCAGCAAGATGGTCAAGCGCTCCCCAAGAAGACGGCCGCCAAACCGGCCTATACGAACATTGCCCGCGACGCGATTTTGCATCAGATGCGCTGCGACGCGAAGGTGGTGGTGCTCACGGCCGCCATGTGCCAGGGGAACAAGCTCGAACCGATTCGCGACGAGTTCCTCGATCGTTTTTTCGATGTCGGCATTTGCGAATCGCACGCCGTCGCCTTTGCGGCCGGTCAGTGCAAAGCCGGCTTGCGGCCGATCGTTGATATTTACAGCACGTTTTTGCAGCGCAGTTACGACCAGATTTTCCAGGAAGTCTCGCTACAGAACTTGCCGGTCACGTTCATGCTCGATCGCGCGGGTCTCACCGGTCCCGATGGTCCGACGCATCACGGTTCGTACGATCTCGCTTACATGCGCGTTTTCCCGAACATGGTGGTGATGGCTCCCGGCGATGCGCACGATTTGGAAGCGATGCTCGACTTCGCGTTGCATCACGAGTCGCCGTGCAGCATTCGCTATCCCAAGGACAACGCCGATCGACTAACAGGCGAGCGCAGCAAGCTCGAGCTCGGCAAGGCGGAAGTGCTGAGCCAAGGGCGCGATGGCAACATCATGTGTGCCGGTTCGCTCTTGTCGCAATGCATCGCGGCAGCGGAAGCGCTGCGCGAAGAAGGGCTTGATGTCGGCGTGATCAACGCGCGGTTTGTGAAGCCGGTCGATCGGGACTGTGTCGAACGCTGCCTGCGCGATGGCGGCTTCTTGCTCACGGTGGAGGAAGGCTGCTTGATGGGGGGCTTTGGCAGCGCAGTCCTCGAAACGGCCAGCGATCTGGGCCTGGAGACACAGCGCGTACGCCGTCTCGGCTTGCCAGATCATTACGTCGAGCATGGCGAGCGGGGCGAACTGCTCGCCGAACTCGGCCTCGACATCGCAGGCATCAGCAAAGCCTGCCGCGAGTTGACACATCGCGAAGAATTCGTGGCGTAGGCTTCCAGCCTGCGGTAAGCATTCGCGGATGGGCGACGTCCTCCAGCGCGAGTTCTGATTGGAAAGCGTTGTTCACGCAAAGGCGCGAAGACGCAAAGAAGAGAAACCAAGACCGGTCTTCTTCTTGGCGTCTTCGCGCCTTGGCGTGAGCTTTCCGCCATTGCGAGTGATATCACGCAGTAATCAGCCGCGTACTTTCGACTCGTCATCAACTCCTGGTCCGCCTCGGCTCAACGGACCTATTTTGCTGGCGGGAAAGTCGCGACTGGGCGGCGTCTTTGGTAAGCTCTGAGTGGCGTAGGCTTCCAGCCTGCGAATGTGTTTCGCAATTATTTAAAGTACGGCAGGCAGGATGCCTACCCCACGAATCCATGTCCTCGGTTCCCTCCTCCGCTGAAATTCATGCCACACTCGAGCGCGATAAAGCGCGGCGGCGCAAAGGGTGGCGATTCTTTTGGATCGCGCTGGGTGTGTTCATCTTGCTGCTGGCGCTCTCGCCGATCATCGCCTACATGGCGTGGCAGGCACAAGGGCGTGGCATGTTGCGGAAGGAGCTCGCGGCGATCCCCGCGAGCGAACCGCTCAGCACGAGCGAAATGACCCAAGCCTACCTCGTCCCCGCTGGCGAAACCGATATCACCGCAAAGTGGCTGGCGGCGACGTTGCCGTTTGATGGGCCGACCTTTACCAGCGATTGCGGCCAATTGCCGTTCGTGGGCGACTTCAAAGACCCGCTCCCCACCATCGACCAACCGTGGCCCGATCCAGAGGCGGTGGCGGCGTTTCTCGACAAATACCAACAACAGCTTGCCGCGCTGCATACCGTCGCGCGCACGCCGGGCACGGTGCGCTATCCGCGCCAATTCAGCAAAGGCATCAACATGCTGCTGCCTGATGTGCAACGGATGCGCGCCGCAGCCAGGTCGCTCAAACTGCAACTGCATCAGCAACTGCGAGACGGCCAGATCGACGAAGCCATCGAAACGCTGCGTACTGAATTCGCGCTGGCCCAGACCCTTGAGCACGATCCGATCCTCATTTGCATGCTCGTCCGTATGGCCATTACCGGCATCGCCATGCAGGATGTACTGGTCATTGGCGCGGCGCCCAATGTCACCGACGCGCAACTCGCCCGGTTGCAAGCGCTGGTGCGCGGCACCGATCTCAAACCGCACTTGCGCGAAGCTATGGCCGGCGAGCGCGCGATCGGGTTTCAGACCTTTCACTTGCCGCTGGGGATGCTGGACGCCAATGTCGATAACATCTCAAGCACGGAAGTGGAAAGCCATCGCGATGGCAAGCAGGTGCAGCGCCC